>NZ_JAQNCQ010000237.1:0-26618 GCF_028368005.1 Geitlerinema sp. CS-897
AACACGCTCAGATGGGGTAAGATGGTGATGGCTCATTGGTTCGATCTTCAATTAGGTAATTATTCATGAAAGATCGAAGTATAGCCGATGAGCCTTTATTCGTAAACCCACCGGTGTTGCATTTCATTTTTGAATTGGCGCTGCATTAAAAAATAGTAATTTTTTTGTCATTTCGCTGAATTAAGTCAAAAAAAAATATTTTTGATAAATTTCAGGTGTTATTATGTCAGAATTCAACACAAAAAGCAACATATTTAATAAGATTGTCGTACCTGTTATCGTTACGATATTAGTCGGTGGAACGTCTCCCTGGTGGTGGCAAGAAATTTTTGCTAAGGGAAATCTAGAATCTAAAAATAACGACGTAACAGAGACAGACTCAAATACTTCAACGGCTGAAATATCTCATCCTAATTCTATCGTTTTAGACGATCGCTTTTTAGGAAACTGGTCGAGCGAAGGCGATATCCGAGCCTCTCACATCTTAGAACTGGAAATCGAAACTGTTAGCAATGGCGAATTGTCGGGCATTTTAAGGTCGAGAAATATAGAATCGGGCGGTTATTCTGGCGTAATGAGTATTATCGGCGAACCGAAAAGCGACGCGATCGCCGTCGAAATTTTTGACGGACGAGGGTTTGAAGTGGGCGAAGCGGAGTTAAGTTTAGAAGACGAAACCTTGACCTGGCGGTTGAATCGAAGTCAAGGAATTAGCGAGGAAACTTTACCCAGTTTGTCCTATTTATGGAAATACGAATGAAGGTGCGATCGCCGCGATCGATATTGTAAATTTCAAATTGAAGCCTTACCCATGAGCGAAACATTTCGGGACTATCTCAAAAAAATCGGCAGCGGTCCCCATACCGGAAAACACCTCACCCGAGAAGAAGCTGCATCAGCCTTGGAAATGATGCTGAAAGAAACGGCAACCCCCGCCCAAATTGGGGCGTTTCTCATTGCCCATCGGATGCAACGTCCGACGCCAGAAGAATTAGCGGGATTTCTCGATACCTACGACAAAATGGCGGCAGCGTTGCCGAAGGCGGAGTCTCCCGTAACGGTGTTAGGCTGTCCTTACGACGGGCGATCGCGCACGACACCGGTAACACCCATCGTTGCCCTATCGCTGGCGTCGGCAGGATTTTCGGCAATTCTGCACGGGGGCGATCGCATGGCGACGAAATACGGAATGCCAATGGTCGAGGTTTGGCAAGGGTTGGGAGTCGATTGGACGCAACTATCACGCGATCGCGTTCACGAAGTATTTAAAACCACGGGAATCGGCTTCGCCTATCAGCCTCACTGGTTGCCAGAAGCCTGTCGCTTGGCAGAATACCGCGACCAAATCGGCAAACGTCCGCCTGTCGCGACGATGGAGTTGATGTGGAGTCCCTACCACCACCGCCAGCATATCGTCTCGGGATTCGTCCACCCCCCCACGGAAAACCTGTTTCGCGAGACGTTTGCCCTGCGAGGACAACACCTGTTTACCACCGTCAAAGGTTTAGAAGGTAGTTGCGATTTGCCCCGCAGTCGAACGGCGATTATCGGACTGTCTGGAGATCGTTCGATCCCCGAACCCGAACTCTCGTGGCAGCGATTACACGTACATTCCCGCGATTACGGACTCGGCGGACCAGACGTTCCGTTCGAGTCTGAAGAACAGGTGATTCGAGATCTGAAAGCGGTTATCGCTGGGAAAGATACGGAACTGACGAAATCGGCAATTTGGAACGTCGGCTTTTATCTGTGGCGGACGGGAGTTTCCAAAGATTTGTCGGCCGCGATCGAGGCGGCGAAAACCCAAATTTCAAGCGGCAAAATTGCCGAGATGCTGGAACGGTTACGGGAGGAAACTGTCCGTGAACTCGCCATCGATTAGTGCAGTCATTTTAGCAGGGGGACAAAGTCGCCGAATGGGACAGGATAAAGCGATCCTCTGTTGGGATGGCGTTCCCCTGTTGCGGCGAGTGTACGACGTGGCCGCCGACTGTGTAGATTCGGTATATTTGTTGACGCCGTGGGGCGATCGCTATCGCGAGATTCTCCCCGAATCCTGTCGGGTTTTGCCCGAATCGCAACCGGGAAACGGTCCTTTAGTGGCGTTGCTACAGGTGTTAGAACCGATTGCAGAGGAGTGGGTGTGGTTGCTGGGCTGCGATTTGCCTCAGTTAGAGGCGAGGGTGATTCAAACTTGGATCGATCGCCTGCCGGATTTGCCCGAGTCCGTTCTCGCCTGCGTTCCAAAATCTGAGAAAGGTTGGGAACCCCTGTGTGGGTTTTACCGAAAGCAGAGTTCTCTAAGGTTGGCGGAGTTCGCTGCTAGGGGAGGGCGTTCGTTTCAACAGTGGTTGACGGAAATTCCCACCGAGGCGATCGCCGTTGAAGGGGACATCGCAGCCATGTTGCACAACTGCAATCGCCCCGAAGATTTGTAGCGAGTCTCAAACCCAATTACCCTAAAAAAGCAGTTGACGAACGACAGTCATGGGCGAACTTTGGTGTTTGGCGATCGGGGTCGATCGCTGCAACTCTCTCCAACCGCTGCGGTATGCCACGGAAGACGCCCAAGCCTTGCGAGATTGCCTGGTGGACGCGGGAGTCGCGGCGGAAAAACGGGTTTGGCTGATGACGCAGCGATCGCCCGATTCAGAAGACTTTGACAGCTTCCCCAGTCTCGAGAACCTCGATCGCCTCCTCGATCGCCTGGCTTCCCAACCGATACCACCGGGAGACGGACTGTGGGTGTTTTTCAGTGGATACGCCCTCAACCACGCGGGGCGAGATTACTTCATGCTCGCAGATAGCAACCCCGACAAGGTGTCCGAAACGGCACTTTCGGCAAAATTGCTGTTCGATCGCCTCTCTTCCTTCAAGAGCGATCGCGTGGTGGTATTTCTCGACTGCGATCGCCCCACCGCCCCCCATACGGGACAGGACATCGGTTCGGAAATCGCCCAACTTGCCGAAACCACGGGTATTTCTGTCGTCTTTTCCTGTCAACCCCACCAACACAGTCGCGAAACTCGCTATCTCCACCAGGGACTGTTTACTGCCGCCCTTCTCGAAGCCCTGCAACACCACCGCTGTCGGACGTTCGCCCAACTCGAAGACTACCTCAGCCAACGGCTGCCCCAACTGGCCGAACATCACCGCCAACCGCCCCAAACTCCCCGCTTCGTGGTGACATCGCCGGGGCGATCGCTCTTTCCCGAGGGGGAAGTGTCGGACGTTGCAGAGGTTCCCGCTGCACCTCCCACGTCTTCGGAAGAACCGAAAACTTCTCTAGCGGCATTGTGGCAACTGATGCTAACTTTGGCGGTAATTCCGGCGTTGTTGATGGTGGGGGTCGTGTTTTCGCCAGATTCGTCGGACGTTGAGGAGTCTTCGGACGTTGAGGCATCTTCCGAACCCCCCGTTAACGACACTCGCCAACTCCTCGAAACGGCAAAAGCGGCGATCGATCCCACCCAAGCGTCTTCCTACTGGCGGGCGATCGACACCCTCAAACAAGTTCCACCTACGGCGACGGGATATCCTCAAGTTCGCGAACAGATCGACGTTTGGAGTTGGGAAATCTTGAAACTTGCCCGAACGCGGGCGGAAAATGGCAATCTCGACGGGGCGATCGCAACCGCCCGTTTAGTTCCTCCCGAGACGGCGGCCTACGAAACCGCCCAGGTGGAGATGAGGAGATGGGGCGATGCGAGGTGACGTGAGGTGAGGTAGCGTCAGTTCGGATTAAGCCAAAAAGCTAAACCTCTTAATCCAGTAAAAGCTTGGACAAATTAGCGACAAAATTGTGCCTCGCTGGAATTCGCAATAGACCAATTTATTGTGAATATTTTCAAGAGCTGAACTTATTGACAGGGCAGCAATGCGCTCTAGATCGAGGAAAAACAGTATATCAGCGCTTTCAGCGATTTCTTATCCCGAACTCAAGTTATGGTACATTACACAGGTGTGGGTAAACTGACTAACGAAAATCAAATTAGTGAGTTTGACTCACATTAACAATCGAATTCAGCTTTTGGACGTTCGCCGAACGTCCGAACGGTTTGGGAATCGCCGTCCCTTCGACTTGGCTCAGGGCAAGCCTCCCAGGGCGGTGAGGATGTCAAAAGATGTCACCCTGTACCAGCCTCGACAACTTACTAGAATCTGACTGGACTCTAAGGAAGTTTTCTGGCTTGTGTATAGCTTTGGAAGGAGTGCAATATGCGCCAGTTAAGGTTTGTGTTGGGTCAGTTTGCTTCCGTTTCCTCTCGAGCTGTTCTAATAGCAGCCCTGGTTTCAGGGAGTACCTTGGCAGGTTTACCAGTCTTAGCCCAGGAAGCTGAGGAACAAGAAGCTGCTCCCGTCGTCGTGGAATCAACCGTTGTTGGCGATGTCGATCCCGAAAAAGCCTCGACCACTCAGAATTTAACCATTCCCCTCGACGAGTTGAAACTCCTAGCCCGACCTTTAACGCTCGAAGAGTTGCAAGTTGAAGCTGCGGCCTGGTTTTTCCTGCTCAAGGAAAAAGTCATGGAAATCAGCAGCGTTGAAGTGGCGATCAAGCGCGAGAATCAGGCGATTCAAGATCGCCGGGATGCTGCTGCCGCAGTTGAAACCGCCAAAGCTAAACTCACCGAAGCAGAAGTCGCTTTGGAAGAGGCAACAGAAGGGACACCGGAATATGAAACTGCCACCCAGCAGTTTGAAGAGGCTAAAGCGGCTTTAAATGAAGCCGAGCAAAAAGTCCAGGAAATTTTAAAGTCCCAAGAAGAATCAGAAGAGGACGAAGGCATTAAAGAAGCCGTCCAGGAGGCGGAAAAGGAAGAAGAGATTACCAGAGCTCGTAACATTCTCGAGGAAGCCAGAAAGGAGCGAGAAGATCTGACGGCCGGTTCTGATGCTTACAATGCTGCGACCGAACAGATCGATATATTGGATGCAGCCCTCGTCGATCTCGAGTCCGCTAAGGAAGATCTCGAAGGAGCGATTCCCGACTCGCCTGAATTTCAGGAAGTCTCTCAACAGGTCGAGGAAGCACGGACTCGGGCAATCCAAGCGGCAGAAGCACTGACCGATGCCGGGCTAGCCCCTGAAGAAGCCCAACCTGAAACGTCAGTTGAGTCTGAAGAAGCCGAACAAGCACTCGAGCAAGTTGCCAGCGACCTCGACCAAACTCAGGAACAGGCGACAACTGATGCGGGTGAAGAAACTGATGCGGGTGAAGACGCAGGTGAAGCGGCCGAGAAACTCGAAGGGGTTGATGAAATCCTTACAGAAGTAGCCGAAGCCGAAGCCGATCTTAAGAACCAACTCGTTGCCAACGTTACAGAATTGCAAGGGGAGCAAACGGCCCTCACCGATCGCTTCAAAGTCGTTCTCGACGCTCTTGAAGCCAAAGGTGGCGATGCAACATCTTACCGGAAGTATATTGAAGCAGTCAGTGTTATCGAACTCGATCTCGAAGATACTGAAGGCTTGGGTGTTCGCCTTGTCAGTTGGCTCCAATCGGAAGAAGGAGGCTTGCGTTGGGCCATCAATATAGCAAGGTTTATCGGTATTTTGCTCGCTTCCTGGATCGCCGCTGAGGTTCTATCTAGGATTGTCAATCGCACGCTGTCTAACATTGGGGGAACCTCTGCTCTGTTCCGCGAATTTGTGGTTATGGTGACTCATCGAGGGACTTTGGTAATTGGTACTCTTTTGGCGCTCACGTCCCTCGGTCTCAGCTTGGGGCCGCTCCTTGCCGTTGTGGGTGGCGCGAGTTTCGTTCTTGCCTTTGCCCTACAAACGAACTTGGGCAACTTTGCCAGTGGCTTAATGCTGATGGTCAACAAGCCCTTTGACGTAGGTGATGAGGTCAAAATAGCAGGCTACTGGGCTCATGTTGTTTCGATTACACTCTCCAACACCAAAATCAAAGACTTTAATGGCAATATCATTACTTTACCCAACAATACGGTTTGGGGTGGAGATATTATCAACTACACCCATTCAGACAAGCGACGATTAGGATTTAATATTTATGTTAGTTTTGACCAGGATATTGACCAAATTCAAGACATTTGGTTTGAAATCGCGAAGTCTCATCCTCAAGTACTAGAAACACCCGGACCGACTATTTTTCCGTGGAGTTCCAGTTATGAAGGGCGCATTGGTGTTGGCTTAAAAGCCTGGAGCGAAACTGGCTCTTACTGGAGCATTTACGTCGATTTGCTTAAGCTTTTACAAAAGCGTTTCCAGGAAGCCGGGATTGAGTTGGCTGTGCCAGCACATGGGATTCGTTTCATTGATGGTTCGCCGAAAGCTTCTCTGCCACTCGCAATCGATCGTGAAAAAGATATAGAATCACCTAATGAATGATGTGAATTTTGAGAAAGTGTGATTGTGTTGGGCTAGAATTACTCGAGCAAAATTGTGACTCATGATTCAGACTGTTGATTCAGACTGTTTCATTGATGAAGGTTCCTTTCGCTTATAAGTATGGGAGAGTCGTTCAGTAGATTCTTAAAAGTCTAATTCTATTAAAATTCATTAAGAAAATCTGGAAGCGGATAGAAAATACCTTAGTTTCATCTTAAAATTGGCTTGGAAGTAGCGAGGGTTCGATCGAAAGAACTTAAAATTCTATCTTATAAAGTCGCATATAACGGTTTGCGAAATTATGCGATACATCTCGATCGATGTGTAACAAGGCTTTTATAATTTTGCACATCACTCTTGACTTCCAAAAACACTATATTGCTTCAATTACTTTACCTATCCCGATCGGTGATGACTGAAAAAATTGTCTATCCAGTAGATAACATAAACTTAGAAAGTCGGACTGGAATTTCAGCAAAAACGCCCTTTAGTGAAACAATGTGTGAAAGTATTGATATTCATCAATACAAAAGTTTACTAGATATTGGGTGTGGTAGCGGTATTATTGGTATTTACAGCCTTTTGAATCAAATGCCTTTTGTCTATTTTAATGATATTCAAGCGAATTGCATTCAGTTAACCAAATACAACCTTCAGCAACAGAGCATCCCCAAAAATAAATATGAATTTATTGAAGGCTCGTTTGAATCTATCGATCTATCTAAATACTCTATTGATTTGATTACGTTCAATCCTCCCCAACTTTCCACTGATTGGGTAAGTATGAATATTTTTAAAGAAGACAGTGAGAAAATTTTCAGAAATGGGGGTAAAACTGGAAAAAAAGTTATCAACAACTTTTTTCAATGGTTCTCAAAACAGCCAATAAATAACATAACGATTCAAATTGGTATTTCCTCTTTGTTAAAGATTGATTCTTTTTTGGAAACCACAGAAAAAGAATTTAATTTGTCTGGAATTAAAAAATACAGAAAAAAAGTGCCGCTTCGTAAATTCTTGTATCCTATGGTAAAAAAAATGTCAGAAAAAGAACAAAACGAAAGGGAGATTACAATAATTGATAATGTTTTTTATAAAAATATTCATATTTTGCAATTCAAGAATAAATCTCAAGCAAAGCTAAACGAATAAAGCTATTGTGTATTTAAACGACATATCACCTAAAATTTAATACACAACCCTGTATCCCAATACTCAATTACCTCTTGCCTGTTGTCTGTTGCCTTGTTAAAATGCATTTGAGCTTATTACAAATGAATTTTTTGATAAAAGCATGAGTGAGACAAAACCTGCTAAATTTAGTCAACTTATTGGCAATACTCCCTTAGTTGATTTAGGAAATTTCGTGAACAAAAATTCAGCAAAGTTGTATGCGAAATGCGAATTCCTAAATCCTGGATGTAGTATGAAAGATCGTATCGCAGAATATATTCTCGATCGCATGCAAATGACAGGCAAAATAAAAAAAGGGGATACCATTGTTTGTGCTTCGAGTGGAAATACAGGATGTAGCTTTGCCCTGTTAGGGAGTATTAAGGGTTATTCTATTATTGTTGTTACCTCTAAAAAATGTAGTACTGAAAAGCAAAACCATATTCGTGCTTTAAAGGCAAAGCTAATAGTTGTGGACGATCGCTCTAATTATATGGAGTATGCTCAAAGATTAGCTGAAGAGAATGGTTACTTCGCAGTCGATCAATATAACAATCCTTATAATCCAGAAACGTATTATAAAACTCTAGGCCCTGAAATATGGAAACAAACGAATGGAAAAATCACCTATTTTGTAATGACTGGTTCTACATTTGGCTGTATTACTGGTACAGCCAAATTTCTCAAAGAAAAAAATCCAAAAATTAAAGTAATTTTAGCCGATCCTTTACATTCCAATATTTACGATTATTATTATAACGGTTATAAAAAAAACAACGATAATTACTATGTCAATGAAAACAAGTCGTATATCATCGAAGGTGCGGGAAAATATAAACCTACAAAATGCTTGGATTTCTCTATCATCGATCGGGTTGTAAAAATATCAGATCGAGACGCGATTCTTTGTTGTCATGAATTGCTACAAAAAGAAGGATTATTGGTGGGTGGAAGCAGTGGATTGAATGTATTTGCTGCAAAAATTACTGCTGAGCGACTTACTCCAAATGATGTCGTTGTTACTATACTTTGTGATAGTGGAATTAAATATTTATCTAAAATCTACGATCGCGAATTTTTAAATCAAAATAATATTAACTTATAGTCAGTAAAAAGATGCATCTCAAAAATGTAAATTTATCAGATACAGAGTTCTCGATTTAGTTGCTGTTGGGTTTCGGCTTCGCTCAACTTAACCTACTCCAGACATATTTTTTCAAAGGTAAGATGCACCTGAGTAAAATTATAAATACAATGTATAACATCAAAAAACTCTACGGATTTCAACAAGGTCAGGAATTTTTTCAACTGGAACTTGAAGACGGACAAACAAAAATAATCAACATTTGGGACTATACTACATTATATCAATACCCTAAATTATATGAAAAATTAATTGTCGAACAATTAGAATGTAATGTTTATTCAGCCCTTGAGACATTATTATCACAAGTCAAGAATATCGATCGATGGCGAATACTAGATATTGCTTGTGGTAGTGGACTCATGGGTAAATATTTAAAAAAACAAAGTTCAATTGAAATTGAGTTATTAGTTGGTATAGACATTTTACCGGCAGCACTTACAGCATTAAAGCGAGATAATCCCCATATTTACGATCGGACTTATCTGGTCGGACAATACAATAGCGATCGACTAAAAAAATGTGAATTTAATTGTATAATTTTCAGCGCAGCTGCTAATCACTTGGATATTCAGGATTACCAGGATTATCTTAATCTATTATCAAATCATGCTTATATTTTGTTCAATTTAACTAATCATATTCAAGACGAACGTAGAGTTAAAATTTTACGGTGGATGAATGAAAATTTTGAATTATGTTGTAATATGGTATACACTCATCGAAAATTAATGAATGACTCAACCGTAGAGCATGAAGTTTTTCTTTATCAAAAGTAGAAGTGATTGATTCAGAAATATTCATCAAGTGGTTTAAACCCAAAATTTTCAAGTAGTAATAAGGAACGTCAGTTTGGGTTAAGCCAAAAAGCTAAATCTCTTATCCAGTAAAGGCTTCAAAAAATTAGCAACGAGATTGTACCTCACTGGAATTCGCAATAGATAAGTTTGTTGTGAATATTTTGGCTCTTCCGAAGTTAATATGCAAGAAATCGCTGAAACCCTTACAGAGCAATAGTTTTTGCTAAACTGTATAAAAAGAGAACTCAAATCGCGAAATCCCTTTCCAGATGGAGACTACAGGCATTTACCCTATATACCAAGGTCGGAAGAGCCAATATTTTCAAGAGCTGAATTGATTGACAGGGTGGTAATGCAATCTAAATCGAGGAAAAACAGTATATCAGCACTTTCCGCGATTTCTTATCCCGAACTCAGGTGAGGTAGCGTGTGTGAAGCGACAGTATGGGCTTTCCCGCGTCACGCACCGCCTCCACAGGTGACCCGCAGAAGAAAATGAGGACAATTCACCGCTCGATCGCAATGTGAAAGTCCATCTCCGACTGTAACGGTTTTTCTCCTGCCAGGGGAGAGGTCACGGGAACCACACCGCCTTCAACGGGGGCGGCGTAACTCGGATAAACACTCGCTGCGAGGCTAACGTGTCCGTCAGCTACCGTTAACCCATGAGTCGGATCGTAACCGCGCCACCCCGCACCGGGCAAGTACACTTCCACCCAAGCGTGTAAATCCCGTTCTTTCGCCTCGAGATCGCCCTCCTGGTAGCCGCTAACGAACCTCGCCGCCAATCCGACGACCCGACAGACGGCTACGAACAACACTGCAAAATCGCGACAGGAACCCTCCCGTTGCTTCCAAGTGATGCTGGGCGATCGCGGATCGCCTTCAGGACGAACGATATATTGACAGTTACGATAAATTTCTTGGTTGAGTTGGTGGAGGAAATCGATCGGGTTTCCACGAACGCGATAAACGATATCTTCGGCGAGTTCGGTGGCGACGGGATCTCCAGTTGTCGGAAGGATTCCCACGGGGTTTAGGTAGGATAAAAGTTGCGATCGCAGGGAACTTGGATAGTCAAAAGGAAGCTGCATCGCCCACGGTTCGAGTAGATAGAGAAATGGGTTCGGTTGCAGGGTTTCGACTTCGGCGGTGGAGAAAATTTGTAATTTTTCTGTAGGGCGATCGAACCAGAGTTTAACGGTTGCGTTTCCGTCTAGATCGACGATTTGCGATCGTCCGACGGGATCGGGAGAGACATCGAGTTGATAGTCGTGGAGTTTCTGCCAGCCATCGCATCGCGGCCGCAATCTCACGAGATGGGGTTTTAAAAAAACGGGTTGGTTGTAACGATAGGTCGTATTGTGGTGGATTTTAAAAAATGTCATTGTATCGATATTTAATAATAGTTTGCAGTTTTTAAAATTGCTTTTTGTTTGTTTTTTTGTTTAATATAAAAGCGACCTTTGCGATCGCCCCTACAACTCTCGCTGTTCTTATTTTCTGTCTCTTTTACTTTAACTCACCATCACTTGCGTCATCGTTTGAGTCTCTCGAGCCAGATCCCCGGCATCTCCAAGATGCCGGGGATCTCCGACAACCATTTACCGATCTAGGATTTTGCGGCCAACCCTTTAATACGGCGATCTCTTTTCTAACAAGGGTTTCAGGACTTTTCTGCACCACTAAGCTCGATGTCCTTATTTTCTGTCTCTTTTCCTTCAACTCACCATCACTTGCGTCATGGTTTGAGTATCTTCAGACTCTGAAGGTTCAGACGAAACGGGATAGTTACTAAAGAACGTTTCTGAAATCTTCGCATCGACATCGTTCATTTCGCTTTGAAGGCGATCGAGAAATTGGTGTAATCCCACTTCAAAGACATCTTCAATTGTTGTATAGCCCAACTTCGAGCAAAGTTTGCCTAAGGCCCGTTCTGCACTATTGCACCAACTACCTTTTGAGGTTCCTGTAATTTGATGTAGACAGCGTTCGGTTTCTTGCAAACAGAAATTAATCGATCGCGGAAATTCACGGTTGAGAATCAAAAATTCGGCTACCCCAGAGGGAACGATGCGATGTTGCGCTTTTCGATACATTTCGTAAGCACTGGTAGACTTGAGAAGTGCGATCCATTGAATGCGATCGAGCGGACTTCCCACCCATTTCGCCGACGGTAGCAAGATAAAATACTTCACGTCTAAGATGCGATCGGTTTTGTCGGCTCGTTCGAGCAACCGTCCCATTTGTCCGAAATGCCACCCTTCGTTATGGCTCATCGTAGCATCCATAACTCCCGCGAAGCGGTGACTGGCAAACTTGACGTGAAAAAATAATTTATGAAAAATATTATGAGAGTTTTGTTCGGATGCCTCTTTCACTAAATGATAAAACGTGTTGACCTCTTCCCACATTTCCGAAGAGATAATTTCTCGGATCGATCGCGCATTTTCTCGCGCTGCGTGCAAACACGATAAAATCGAATTCGGATAGTCCAAGTCGAACGTCAGAAAATGAATCACATTGTCCGCTGTCGCCTCACCGTAGCGTTCTTCAAACAAGGCTAAATCTCCCGTGGTAATCACCAGCGGACGCCACTGTTGCGTCACCCCCGACGGCAAATCTAACATTAAATTGAGATTGACATCGACAAACCTAGCGACATTTTCCGCCCGTTCGATATAACGATTGAGCCAGTAAATTGAATCTGCAACGCGACTCAGCATAAGTCAAATTTCCTTAGCGATAGATAGCACAGCCAAAAAATACGATCCGTTTAAAACAGCACTTAAGCCCCCCATTTCCCGAAACTCTCAACGATCGATCGTCAATTATCAAGAATCGACTAGCACCCACGTATCCTTACTGCCTCCTCCCTGAGAAGAATTGACCACTAACGATCCTTCTTTGAGAGCAACCCGTGTCAAACCCCCCGGTTGAACGTAAATATCGTCGCCGCGATGGAGAATGTAGGGACGTAAATCCACATGACGGCCGGCTACTTCGTTATTTTCAACTAACGTAGGAACCCGAGACAGACAAATGGTCGGTTGAGCGATATAGTTGCGAGGATTGGCGAGAATTTTTTCGGCGAACGACTCTCGTTCTTCGGGGGTCGATTGGGTTCCGACTAACATTCCGTAACCCCCCGCTTCGTTTGCCGATTTCACCACCAGCGTTTCGAGGTTTTGTAACACGTGTTCGCGGTCTTTGTCTCGCCAACAGAGATAGGTGGGAACGTTGGGTAAAATGGGGTCTTCGTCCAAGTAGTAGCGAATCATTTCGGGAACGAAGGCGTACACCACTTTATCGTCGGCGACACCCGTTCCGGGGGCGTTGGCGAGGGCGACTCGACCGGCCCGGTACACCTCCATCAAGCCGGGAACCCCAAGTAGGGAATCGGGGCGAAATTCTTTCGGGTCGAGAAAGTTGTCGTCGAGGCGACGGTAAATGACATCGACGCGACGGGGGCCTTTGGTGGTTCGCATTTGTAAGTAACCGTCGAGAACCACTAAATCGCGGCCTTCGACGAGTTCGACCCCCATTTGTTGGGCGAGGAACGAATGTTCGTAGTAAGCGGAGTTGTAAATTCCGGGGGTGAGGACGACCACGTTAGGCTGGGCCAGTTGCGGCGGAGCCAAGCCGAGGAGGGTTTCGAGGAGGTGGCTGGGATAGTCATCGACCGGTTGGACGGCGAGGGTTTGAAACACGCCGGGAAACGCACTTTTCATAACGCGGCGGTTTTCCAAGACGTAGGAAATGCCACTCGGAACCCGCAGGTTATCTTCGAGAACGTACCATTGACCGTCGCGATCGCGCACGAGATCGGTTCCGGTAATATGACACCAGACCCCCGTGGGCGGTTGCAGACCGAGGCAGGGTTTGAGGAAACCGGGGGCTGATTGGATGATGTGTTCGGGAACGATACCGTCTTTAACGATTTTCCGATCGTTATAAATATCGTTTAAAAAGAGGTTTAGGGCAGCAATTCGCTGTTTTAGACCTCCTTCGAGGTATTGCCAATCTCGAGCGGAAACGAGACGGGGAATAATATCGAACGGAAAGACTTTCTCGATACCGCGATCGTCGCTGTAGACGTTGAAGGTGACGCCGAGTTTGAACAGGGCGATTTGGGCAGCTTCTTGGTATCGCTGCAATTCTCCCGGTTCGAGATGTTGCATCAAATCGATCGACCGCTTGGCAAACGGACGGGGTTTTCCGACATCTTCAAAAAGTTCGTCGAAAAAATTTTCGGGATCGTAGCCGTCTAACTTCACCAACTGCGCTCCTCTGCCTGACTCTTTTATCTAGGATTGAATTAACGAGCGCCTGAGACTGTATCTGTGGTTACAGTTTTCCAGAGTTTAAGGTTTTGTTGAGACGAGGGGTGTGCGATCGCCCGTTCTCGACGGTTGCACGTTTCGAGTCTCGGAGGTGACGACGTGCGATCGTTACCGTAGCCCGATCGCGATCGCCAATTTAACGTTGAATTCGCAATTTTAAATCTCCGCCGCTCTAGAGTGCTTAACTCTTTTTTATCGAGTGGAGACTATCCTCAGTCGCTCGATATTTGGCAATATTTCAGTCTTAGAGCTGTCGAACGCGATCGAGATATCTCGTTTCTGGCGTTCCCAAACGATCTAAATTCAGCTATATTTTGACAGTTCGATTTTATTTTAGCGATTGCAAATCGAGCGATGCGATCGCCGTTAAATTATAAAAGCTGACGAACGGCGTCGATTAATTCGTTAGGATGAAACGGTTTCGAGATATAGGCATCTGCGCCGACTTTCATACCCCAATAGCGATCGAACTCTTCTCCTTTACACGAACACATAATGACGGGAATGTGTTTCGTGCGAGGATGTCCTTTCATCTTGCGACACACATCGTATCCGTTGGGATTGGGCATAATGATATCGAGAACGACCAAATCGGGCTGATGAGTTTTTAAATATTTCAGCGCTTCTATTCCGCTTTTCGCTTGCACCACCTGCATACCTTGGTTTTTCAGGAGGTTGGCTATCATTTCCCGTTGGGGTGTACTGTCCTCAACGATTAAAATCGTACTCATGGCTGGTGTCCGTCGCAGTAGAATCGCGTCGAGATAACCCCTTCGCGTGTATCGAGACGTAATTACGTTATCCTTATCGTGCTGCCTCGCGGCTGTGACGAGCGTTCTCGCAAACACTCTAACTCAAGACTAACAGCCCCGTGCCGATTCGTGGATGCTCCGCCGTCGTCCTAAAAATCGAAATAGATATAGGGCAAACTGTTCTCAGGGGCAAACAGCCACACCGCATACAGACAAACGGGAACGAGCATCATCTTGACAGGCCAGTTCAGTTGAACCTTCAAGCCGCGATCGAACAGATACGCGATTCCCATCGCTACAAAGATCGCTCCGAAAATCCAGCTTAACTGTTCGGGCATTAACCCGATCGTTTCTATATATACCTTTTGAACGAACTGCGCGTCGCGTTCGTGATTCCACAGGTGGCGTACCACCCAACCCGACGCGTTCAAGTCGGGAAGGCGGAAGAAAATCCACGAGAAAAAGACCAATCCTTGAGTCAGCAGCCAACCTAAGACGATACCGGGAAAACTACGCCACGCCGAAGCCAGCCAACTTTGCCGCTGCGAGAGGGTATCTGTCAGGCGATGCGCCACTAACGCGCCACCGTGAAGCGCTCCCCACACGACGAATCCAGCGGGATTGGTTCCCGCCGTTGCACCGCCGTGCCAAATCCCTGCAATCAGCATCACCACCATGAGGTTGAAGCAAGTTCTCGCCAATCCGCGACGAGAGCCGCCGAGGGGGAAATACAGGTAGTTTCGCAGCCAACTGCCGAGGGTCATGTGCCACCGTCGCCAAAAGTCGGCGATACTCGTCGTTAAATAGGGAAAATTGAAGTTTTGAGGCAGGTTCCACCCCAGTAACAGGGCGCTTCCCCGAGCCATATCGACGTAACCGCTAAAGTCTAAATACAGTTGCAATCCGTAGGCGATCGTGGCTAATTGTAAGTCGGTACTTCCAGCGCGTTGGACGTTTTCAAAACACAAATTGACGAATATTGCGATATTGTCGGCCAGGAGTCCTTTTTTAATGGCTCCACTGGCAATCAGCCACAGTCCGTCTGTAACCTGCTCGACTCGCAAGGGATGTTGTGATTTCCACTGTTCGTTCCACTCGTGAAAGCGGGTAATCGGCCCGGAAATCAGTTTGGGAAAGAAGAATTTATAGGAAGAAAATTCGAGAACGCTATGACTGGCAGGCGCTCCGCGATACACGTCGATGAGATAGGCGATACATTCAAAGGAGAAAAAGCTCAATCCTAACGGTGCGATGAGATAGGGATCGAGCCATCCTAGAATTTTTTGCGATTCGGCTGCGGATTCCGGAGACGGCAGGGCAAAGGGGGCGTATTTAAACCCCAGCAGCATTAAAACGTTAAAGATGATGCCTCCGGTGAGAATCCAGCCTCGCCGCTGTTGCCAATCTTGCTCTTTGTCTTGCCAGTTTTGGTTGGAGAGTTGCCAGTCTTTCCCGTGGGGTTTGGGAACGGTGTTTTCGCCGAGATACCGTCCGATCGCAAAGTTCGCCAGGACACTCAATACCAGCAACGGCAGCGATTGCAGTTGAATCGAAGCGTAGAACACCAGGCTGGCGACGAGGATTAATCCCAGTCGAAACGGGCGATTGGCCACGCTCCAATACAGTAAGACTATACCAAGTAGAAACAAGCCGTAAAGAATCGAAACAAAGGTCATCTTTTTTCGGAAATTAGGTCTAAATTGAGAGATTCAGTCGATGCTTTTTGTTTTTTGGAATGATTTTAAAACGGTTTAAGAAATCGATCGCCTTTGGATTTTGAAATTTTAAAAGCATAATTTTTTAGTATTTTATGATATTTTTAAATATATAGTTTTTTGTTTTAATGTGATTCAAAATGTGTTATTTTTTTGAATAATTACCTTAAAAATTTCATCTACTCGAAAGGGTTTCTCTCTAGATCCCCGGCATCTCCAAGATGCCGGGGATCTGATGCGGTGTCGCTCCGTTCAAAACAAATTGAAAATTCGTTCTATTTTGCTTCGCTTCGTTATTTTTCCGAATCTTTTCCCCAAAACTGAACCAGTTTCGCCAAAAAAGAGGTCGGGTCGAGCGAAAGCTAAACTCAACCTACAGAGTATCATCAAGCTTCAGAATTTGGGACTACTGACTGAAGAATTGCGCCTCGAGGGTTTGACGGATGCGCGATCGCGTGTCTTCTAAGTGAGCGCGGGTGTAGGTATCGACATCGTCATCGTGACGGCGTAACACGGCGGCGATCTCTTCGTCGAGTTGCTGTAACTCATAGCGAGCCAAGGTTCGGGCGTCTTCAGGAACCTCGCTGCGTCCGAGTGCCATATCGATGGCCAAATTCAAATACTCCCGCTGGAGCGATCGCCGCACGCTCGAAATATTCGTGGGAACGCGCCGACCCTGTAGCACCTCCGTCCAAATTCCCTGATGGAGCGTCTCGAACAGTTCTGGAAGCGTCAGGGCTTCTCCCGGTTCGGTTTTTAACTCCAAATCCCGCAGGCGCGTCAACCGTTCCCCCGAGAGTAGCGATCGCAACACGATCCGCTGAAACCCGAAAATGCGATCGTGAATCGGGTAGTCCAACCGAGACGTCGGCGGCGTACTCCCCCAGTGATACCAGCGAGAGGGCGCGAGTTGATTGAGGAAATCCGGCGGAAACTCAAAGGCATCTGGCGCAAACACGTACTGTTGCAGGGCGTCCAAACTGGCCCGCTGCTCTGCCACCGCGATCGGCTCGAACAGCGGGCTAGCGAAATCGCCCACCCGAGAGCGATCGAAGGACTGTCCGCCGATATACTTCAACAGCACTCGCGCTTGACGAAAATAAAACTGCATGACGAAATCGAAGCGAACCCGTAGCGCGTCGTAATCGTCTTCGTTCGTCGGCGGATTGCGATCGAGCTGTTCCCACATTTGTCGCGCCAGTTCCATCTGAGACTGGGCGTGGGCGAGCATATCGCCGCTGAGATCGAACCAATTCACCGCCGGATCGATTTCCGACCACAAATCCTCGTCCGTGCCGTAAGCTAACTCCTGTTGCGGGGCGCGATCGGCGATCGCCTCCAACCTCTGCCGCACCTCTACCGGCGTCCGCCCCTCGGTGGGAGTATATCCGTACTCGATCGCCCATTCATCGTAAGGTCCGATGCGCGTCGGGAAAAAGTCACCCTGCTCGGCTTCAGACAGCGCGATGTTCGGTGGGAGATAATCCATCACCGACCCGCTCAACCCCTGAGTTTGCGAAATGTCTCGATCGTTGAGTTCGTCGAACCCCAACAGCGTACTCCCGTGAAAATTATGCCGCAACCCCAGCGTATGCCCGACCTCGTGCGCCACCAAATAGCGCAGGTACTGACTGACGTATTTTTCCATCTGAGGATCGCCCGGTAACACGCCCTGTACCAACGACAGAGCCATCGCCCCCACCTGAAACTGACGGGTACACTCGCGACAGCTACAGCCGAGACGATGACCGCGAAAGCGCGATCGCAACTGTTCTAAAGGCGAAGTCGAGGCGGCCGAGGCGCACTCGCTTTCGGGAGAACATCCCGGCAAATCTACATAAAGCCGCTGTGCGTCCGCATCGATCAACGTGTCGTACTCTCGCGACAGATAGCGAACCACATTGGCGTTAATCAAAATATCAGCATCGAGGATTTCCCCCGTCAGAGGATTGACGCGCGAAGGGCCGATCCCCACGAAGCCCGAGCGAAACGAAGCCGACCAGCGAATTACGTTGTAGCGCACGTCTGCCGGATCCCAGGTGGCGTCGTCGGGCATTTGGCGCACTTCGATCGCGCCCCGAAACCCCGCTCGCTCGAAGGCGCGGTTCCACAGCAGTACCCCCTCGCGGATGGCCGCGCGATATTCCTCGGGAACCGTATTTTCGATCCAAAATACGATCGGTTCGACGGGGGGCGACAAGGCAGCAGTGGGATCTTGTTTTTCTAAGTGCCAGCGTTGCACGTAGCGCACGAAGGGATCGCTACTGGTGAGGTCGGAGACGTTGCGGTAGGCCGTGACGAAATAGCCCACGCGGTTGTCTGCTAAGCGGGGGCGATAGTTGGAATTTTCCGGCAGTTCCGACAAACTGTAACGCACGCCCAAGGACATCGCCCGTTCGTCGGGAACGCTTTCAAACAATCCCAGGGGTTGACCCGAAAAGCTCAGCATCGCCTCGAGTTCGATATTTTCGGGAAAGCCGCGCGCTTGGGAGACGTAAGAGCGATCGCTCTCGAAGCTGTAAGCCAGGGTTCCTAACTCCGCGCTCAACCCCGACAGATCGCCGTCGACCAACAGCTCTTGTAAATCGACTAACACGCTATTTCGCTCGGGGTGCGTCGCCACGACCGACAGCGAGTACAAGACCGACTCGCTAAACGATCGCTCCACGGCGGCGGTTTGGGGATCGCCGGGACGGGTGCGAAAGTGGGTGTTGGGAACTACCACCAACACGCGATCGTTTTGACGGCGCAGGTATAGAGGAACGTCGTACAGGGGAAGCCCTTCGAGAAACCCCAATTCTCCCAATCCCTGAGACAGCGTCATCACCAACAGGTGCAGGCGATCGAATTGAGACGGTTGAATTTCTAAGTACAGTTCTCCCGTCTCGTCGTTGGCGTACAGGTCGAACAACCCCTTGATGTGGCGCGTGTCTTGCACCACGTCGCTAAAAGACGGGGAGCTGTCCCCAGACGACGAGGAAGAGGGCGAGGTCGCGTTTTCAGCTTTCTTGGACAGAGACGAATTTAAGGGAGGCCGGCGTTTGCGAGCTGCAACGCCAGCAGTATTCGTCGAGGGGGCGTGGAAAGACCGCGCTTTCGTATCGGAAACGGTCGAGACGGGGGCGCGATTCTCCGCCCATCCGGGTTGTGTCCAAAGTGCAGACCCCAGCAACAGGAAACAGAGACCCAACGGGCGTCTTGTGTGCATCGTGACGAGAAACTCTTATCTTAAAAGACGAAGGGAAGCCGATCGAGTCGAATTCGATCCCAGCTTAGCGCGTCAGTCGCGGTCCTCGCCGCTCCAAGGCACCATCGGACTCTGCGCCAAACGGTGCGATACGGCAGCGGCACCGAAACGGTTTAAGTGGCTCGGATCGGAGAAATACTCGTTTTTCTGCGGCCACAAGCCGGAGAAGTTGCGAAATACGAAACCGTACTGTTGCGAGAGTTCGAGCATTGTTTGGGCGAATTCCCGTTCGTACTGCGATCGCACCGGGTCGAGATAGTCTTCGGTCAGGGGGAGGTTGACGAATACCAACTCGATTTTTTGAGATTGGACGTAGTCCACCAGCGATCGAAACGCCGCCAATTGAATCCCCCGTAGCTCGAAGGCTGCGTAATCAGCATCGTACGTCCCAGAAACTCGGGGATGTTGTAAGTAGTATCCGGTGGGGTCGAACCGTTGGCGGAACGAGACGAAGCCGTTGAAATGGAGCAGGGGATCGTCTTGGGGAACGTCGGCGGTCTCCGGGGCGACTTCAGTGGGTTCGGGATAGGGCGGTAACGGCATTTCGGGATCGATCGCCGCTCGAAAATAGGTTTTGACGGTGTTCCGTTTGGGATAGGCGGCCGAATACTGAGAAAACAGGTCGTTGAGATTATCGTCGAGAACCTGATAGCGATCGCCGACGATCTCGAACAGGGGGCGATCGGGGAGTGCGTTCTCCGTTTCCGTAGTGCTTTCGATGGGACGGAACCCTCGGGTGAGTTCCCGATATCCCGGCGATCGCACGATGGCGTTATAGGTGACGTCTTCCCGGCCGCTGTTGAACGCGCGAGCGCCGTCAGCCCAGATAATTAGCGGTGGGAGGAGATCGCTCGTCAGCACCTCGGAGATCGCAAAATTCACCACCTGCGCCGTCGCCCCATTGATGCTCAAATTAAAAGTTCGTACCCCCGGATAGCCCTGTTCGGCCAGCGCCTGCTGTAAGACCTCGGGATCGATGCCTCGCAGGGCGCGAGACGATCCCACCACTAGCACGTCGGGAACGCCGAACTCTTCGATATAAGCCTTATACAGCGCCAGTTGTCGATCCATCTGTTCGCTGTTGAAGGTAGGAAACTCCACCTCGGGAACGGGAACGATCGCCGCGTCTCCCGAAGCAGATGCTTTTACGACCGTGGCGGCGTTCGTCGGAGCCGTAAAGCCCGACGCGTCGAAAATCCCAGGGCGATCGACGGGGGCTTCGGGAAGTTCTGGCACTTCGATGGCGTACTCTCGAGGTGGAGAGTCTGCGGTTTCGACGGACGGGGGCGCCATTGCTGCCCGTTCCCGCTGTTCGAGGATTTCGCTCGTTATCCAGTCCGCTTGAACCGTTAACAACAGTCCCAGCAGCGCCCAAACTGCGGCGGCTTTGGCGTGGGTATCCGGTCGGCGAGACGGGTCGGCGGCCGCTTCCGGGAGCGGTTGTCGGGGACGGAACAAGGGAGTCGCACATAACAGCGTCGTCAACGCGCGATCGACTGACGGTCGAGGTTCGGGGGTTTTCTGGGGTTCGGAAACTGTCGGCTCGCTGGGGCGATCGGCGTCTACCGCCGAAAACTCGGGAACTTCTGTCGTTTCTGGGGAACGGGGGCTGAAATCGACGCCGTATTTCCAGCGAGGATTGCGCTGGCCGCTGCGGCGGCCGTAGACCCGCACGCCTGCGAGGTTCGACAGTTGGGACTGACGCAGGAATTTCTCGACGAGCGGTCCGACGCGGTCTTGACTCGGACAGGTCAGTCCTTCGCTCATCACGTGCAGTAAATCCTCTTTGCGGCGAATTTGCACCCGCACGCCGCCAGTCGCCAGTTTTTCGTTTAAATCGGGATTCAGCAGCCGTTCGAGAACGAAAGTCAGCGCGGTCAGACTTCCGCCTCGGGCGAGTTCTAACGCCGTCGGGACGAGGTCGGGGCGCGTTTTGGCCGGTAAGTCTAACCACGTCACCCAACAGGGGGCTTTCGGTTCGGGAAAGCTGGCTTCGTAAGGCGTATCGACGCCGTAGACCGTGACGCCTTGGAGTCCGCGCGGTGCGAGGCGTTCGAGGACGGTTTCGAGTTTGGCGATCGCCTCGGCCTGAGTCGGGAACGGGCGATCGCCGCGAACGGTCGCGTCGGGGATCGGACTACAGACTAGGTGTAAGGTGTATTCTTTTTGAACGGCGGAGATTTGTACGCCCAACGGGGCGATTTCGCGATTGAGGCGATAGGCGATCGCGGCCACGTCTCCCCATCGCGCCCAGGCTTCGACCGTGCGATCGGGGGGCGTCAGATCGACGCGCAACATCCACTCGGGGCGGGTTTCGCCACTGACTTGACCGAGCAGAACGGCGTCGCGAAATCCCTGAAGGTTCGAGTTTCGCAGGCGACAGGCGATGGGACGAGCCAGTAACGTGGGATCGGGAGCGTAAGCGGCTTCGCAGGCTACCCACAGCCGCCGCGCGTCCGTTCCAGCGAGGGGTTCGATTTTTTTGACGGCGATCCACGCATCGGTGGCGATGTCACTGAGGGCGCGATCGATTTCGGCGGTCAGGTTTTCTGGGCGATGGTTTTCTGGCTTCGACTGAGGTGCGATCGCGTCCGAGTCGGCCTCGTCAGAGCGTGGGGGTGCGGGGCGCACGGTAAAACGTACCGTCCAATCTGGAGTCTCGAAAGGAGGGGCTTGGGCCGCCGGGGCGTCGAGAACGCGACCGTATAGACATACGCGCGCGATCGGCGGTACGTTCGCCGGTAATGGATAATCTTGGTGAATGGCTTGAGAAAACCGAGCCATCACTCGAGGGGCGTCGGGACAAGCACTTCCCCAACACCAGACCTCGAGGTCGGAGCCGATCGCTCGGGCGACGAGACGGACTTCGGGAATTCCGAGGGCGGCGTGCGCCCATTCGTTGAGATCGATGGTTGTCCCCGCGCGTGGGGCGTTGCCTGCGTTGAGTACCACCTGCTGCGTCCTGAAATGACTGCCAATCGAAACGGTGCGACGATGTCGATTCCCATCAAAGGTTGTTTCGAGCGATCGCACGTGCTGGCCATATTTTGGCATATTGAGAGAACTCTGTTCTGCTTCACGAGCGACTCGATCCCGATCTCGACCGACTCGAACATAGCGGTTGGCGTGACTTTCCTAAGACCCGAACGGCATTTTATAGTGAAATCGAGATAGCACTCTAAGACCACTTTCGACCGTCTCGAGTCGCGTTTTGGAATCGCTTGGGATTCGAGATCGCCCCAGAGTTTGTATTTGTCTCTGTGCTTCTCGAGCGTTTTTAACTCTCTAATCCTCGAACGCTTATCGAAACCCTCGACCTCGACATTTTAACTCGACCCGTCGATCGCACAATTCAATCCTAAACTCCAAAGAGGAAATACTAATGGAACCTACCCCAACCACTTCGACCCCTCGCCCTTCCCTTTCTCCCGTTTCGATCGCCTTGGGCGTCGCTACCGCTCCAATTTTAACCGCCGTTTGGACGTCCCGAACCGTTCTGGCTGCCCTCGTCGAACTCGGAGAAACGAGCGAAGAACTCTTTCGCGGCGATCGCCTTCCCATGTTGTTTTACAACGACGACGAGGAGATGGGGAGATGAGGAGATGAGGGGTTGGTGCGTGACGCGGGAACACTACATTGACCTGACTTCAACGACATTTTCCAGCCCCGTCACACACCTTTGTCTGTGGGTGGTGAACATTGGCGGTGCGTGACGATTTATAGGTCTAAAGGATTTACACTCTATGTTTCAAGTCACGCACCCTACGTCTGTCTCCCCCGTTCCCCGTTCCCTCTTCCCTCTTCCCTCTTCCCCGTTCCCTGTTCCCCGTTCCCTGTTCCCCGAACAAACGTTTCAAGGACTACAGACGAGGGCGCAAATTTATTGGAAAATGAACTGTTTTCGAGGAAAACTCCGCCCTCAACCCGGCCACGGGTTCAGAAGCGACAGTTTATCCCATAGTGTTGCAATAGATATCAGACACGATCGCTATCAAGCGTACACTAATAGCAGCTTTGCACGATCGCTCTATATATATTTCGATCGATCCGAAAATCTTCACTGAGTCCAAATGAGTCCAACACTTGAGAGAACCGATCGCCAATTTAACGTCTCCTCCACTTCAGACGTTCGACTGCGCCACCGTCTCAAAGTCGTCGAAGATTTGTGGGAGTCCGTTTTGCGCCAGGAATGCGGTCAGCAGATGGTCGATCTCCTGCGCGAACTCAACCCCATGCAATCGGAAGAGGGACAAGCTCCGGATTTAAAGGATTCTCCCGTTGTTTCCAAAATCGAACAGCTCGATCTCAACGACGCCATTCGCGCAGCACGAGGCTTCGCGTTGTACTTCCAACTGATTAACATCGTCGAACAGCACTACGAACAACGAGACCAACAAAAAGCTAACGTCAGTAACAACCTCACCTTTACCGAAGAAACCATCTCTCGCATCGAAACCCCCGAAGAACTCGGAGACGGAGCCGCCAACGATCCCCAGGTTCCCGGTGGGGTACGGCCGGAAAAAGGAACCTTCGGCTCGCTGTTTCCCAAACTGCGACAGCTCAACGTTCCGCCGCAACTGATTCAAAAACTGCTCGACCAACTCGATATCCGTTTGGTGTTCACCGCGCACCCGACGGAAATCGTGCGTCGCACCATTCGCGGGAAACAACGCCGCATCGCCAAAATTTTACGTCAGCTCGATCGCGTCGAAGACGGACTGCGATCGGTCGGGATGATCTCCTCCCTCGAAGCCGAAGCCCTCGAAAACCAACTCATGGAGGAAATTCGGCTGTGGTGGCGCACCGACGAACTGCACCAGTTCAAACCCACCGTTCTCGACGAAGTCGAATATACCCTGCACTATTTCCGCGAAGTTCTCTTCGATGCAGCTCCCCAACTTTACCAACGCATCAAACGCACCCTCAAAGCGTCGTTTCCCTACCTCGAGCCGCCGAGTTACAACTTTTGTAAGTTCGGGTCTTGGGTCGGTGCAGATCGCGATGGGAACCCTTCGGTCACGCCTCGCGTCACCTGGCAAACTGCCTGTTACCAGCGCAATCTAGTACTCGAAAAGTACATCAGCGCCCTCGACAACCTCACTGAGTCGTTGAGTTTGTCCCTCCATTGGAGCGAGGTGCTACCGGAACTGCTCGAATCCGTCGAACAAGACCGACTGCAAATGAGCGAGGTCTACGATCGCCACGCCATTCGCTACCGCCAAGAACCCTATCGGCTCAAACTGGCCTACATCAAACAACGGCTCGAAAACACGCGCGATCGCAACCTAAGTCTCTACCACACCGAAAACTGGCGCGTGCAAATTCGCGAAGCAGAAACCCTCCCCATCTACCGTTCGGGATCGGAATTCCTCGCGGAACTGCAACTGATTCAACGAAACTTGGTCGAAACGGGTCTCACCTGTAGCGAACTCGATACCCTCATCTGTCAAGCCGAAATCTACGGGTTCAACTTAGCGCATTTGGACATCCGCCAGGAATCCTCCCGTCACTCAGACACCATCGGCGAACTGGCCGAGTATTTGCAAGTCCTTCCCAAACCCTACGACGACCTCACCGAAGAGGAACGAGTCGAGTGGCTGGTCGGCGAACTGAAAACTCGCCGTCCTTTGATTCCGAGCGAACTGCCCTTTTCTGACATTACCAAAGAAACCATCGAAACCTTCCGCATCGTGCGCCTGTTACAGCAGGAGTTCGGAACGGAACTCTGTCAGACGTACATCATCAGCATGAGCCGCCAAGCCAGCGATCTGCTAGAAGTCTTGTTGCTGGCCAAAGAAGCGGGACTCTACGACCCGGCCACGGGAAGCGGAACGCTGATGGTGGTTCCGCTGTTCGAGACGGTCGAAGACCTCAAACGAGCGCCCAGGGTCATGAAAGACCTGTTCGAGTTACCTCTCTATCGAACCTTGCTCGAAGGCGGTTACGGACGGGAAAGTTCCGGGGAACAACCCCGACGGCGACCCACCGCTCTGCAAGAGGTGATGTTGGGTTATTCCGACAGTAACAAGGATTCGGGATTTCTCAGTAGCAACTGGGAAATTCACAAAGCCCAGAAAGCCCTGCAAGCCGTCGGCGATCCTTACGGGGTCAAACTGCGGATTTTTCACGGTCGCGGCGGGTCGGTCGGACGAGGCGGCGGCCCGGCTTACGAGGCAATTTTGGCTCAACCCGGTCGCACCATCGACGGACGGATTAAAATCACCGAACAGGGGGAAGTCCTGGCCTCGAAGTATTCCCTCCCCGAGTTGGCGATCTATCACTTGGAAACGGTGACGTCGGCGGTGATTCAGTCGAGCTTGTTGGGGTCTGGCTTCGACGATATCGATCCGTGGAACAAAACGATGGAAGAACTGGCCTGGCGATCGCGCCAACACTATCGCTCGCTGATTTATGAGGAACCGGATTTCATCGATTTCTTCATGCAAGTCACGCCGATCGAGGAAATCAGCCAGTTACAAATTTCTTCGCGTCCGGCCCGTCGTCGCAACGGAACGAAAGATATCGGCAGCTTGCGGGCGATTCCTTGGGTGTTTAGCTGGACGCAGAGCCGTTTTCTACTCCCGGCTTGGTACGGTGTGGGGACGGCGTTACACGAGTTTTTCGAGGAGGAACCCCAGGAACATTTGAAACTGCTACGGTATTTCTATTTGAAATGGCCGTTTTTCAAAATGGCCGTGTCGAAGGTGGAAATGACGTTAGCCAAGGTGGACTTGCAAATCGCCGATCATTACGTGCGAGAGTTGAGTCGCCCCGAAGACCGCGATCGCTTCGCGGCGTTGTTCGATCGCATCGCTCAGGAGTACCACCTCACTCGGGAACTGGTACTGACCATTACGGGACACAAACGCCTCCTCGACGGCGATCCGTCCCTCCAGCGATCGGTGCAATTGCGGAACTCGACTATCGTTCCGTTGGGACTGTTACAAGTGTCGCTGCTCAAGCGCCTGCGCCAACACGGGATCAGTTCTACTCCGGGCGTCATTCACTCCCGCTACAGTAAAGGCGAACTCTTGCGAGGGGCTTTGTTGACCCTCAACGGTATCGCGGCGGGAATGCGGAATACGGG
>NZ_JAQNCQ010000238.1:0-6032 GCF_028368005.1 Geitlerinema sp. CS-897
AAACCTCCTCTGTAATGGGGAAAACGTCTGGGGAGATAAACCCCTCTGGTACTTATTGGCAACAATGGGTAGTAAGGGTTGTCGCCGAACCAGAAATCTAGAACCGTGAGGTCTGGAGAATCCCCACGCCTTCAGGCTGGGAAGTATGTCAAGAAGTTTCTGAGTGCGTTTGCGTGAATCGGGCAAACCGACCGTCAGTCGTCATACGGGTGTGGGTTGGCAAACCGGCCGAATGCCTGTCCGTGGCGATCGCGTCGAATCCCCGTTCGGTCTAGGTTAATGCGACAGCGAGTCGGAAACCGACCAGTCGGCCGAGCGCGAAATTGTCGTGTTATCCGTTCGATCTCACTCCACTCAAAATCTTTACAAAACGTAATTCAAAAACACTCGGTAGCAGTGTATAAAGTTTATCGGAAGGACACGAACGACAAGTGAAAATTGAATTTCAGCCGTTCGTCGCCTCTCTCATATAACTGTCGAATTTTCTCAGTTTTCTGAGAAATGCCGTGGGTGGTCGAGACGACAGCACCGACGAAGACAGAATAAAAAGAGAGCGCGATCGCGCCGAACCCTCAACCCAAAGACTTGTCGGTCGTCCCGGGTTCCGTCTAGGAGCCAAAGCGATAACAGATCTCGTTTGAATCTAGACCAAGCCCATCTCAAACTAAGTAGGAGATTCATTCATGTTCGACGCATTCACTAAGGTTGTTTCTCAAGCCGACGCTCGTGGCGAGTACCTCTCTGCCGGTCAGCTCGACGCGCTGCAACAAATGGTTGCCGACAGCAACAAACGCATTGACGCGGTCAACCGCATCACGAGCAACGCTTCCACCATCGTCTCCAATGCCGCTCGCGCCCTGTTCGCCGAGCAACCCCAACTGATCGCTCCGGGTGGAAACGCTTACACCAACCGTCGCATGGCTGCTTGCTTGCGCGACATGGAAATCATCCTGCGCTACGTCACCTACGCAGTTTTCTCCGGCGATGCCAGCGTGCTCGACGATCGTTGCTTGAACGGTCTGCGCGAAACCTACGTCGCTCTCGGAACTCCCGGTGCGTCCGTAGCCGTCGGCGTTCAAAAAATGAAAGAAGCTGCCCTGCAAATCGTGGGCGATCCCGCTGGTATCACCCCTGGAGATTGCAGCAGCCTGATGTCTGAAATCGGAACCTACTTCGATCGCGCGGCTGCCGCTGTTGCGTAAATCGCACAGTAGCTCAGTTTCCTCGAGTCCGCTTAGCGGACATCTCAATTTGAAAATCGTTTTGACAGTCAAAAAGGAGATTACTCAACAATGAAGACCCCGTTAACCGAAGCAGTCGCTGCAGCAGATTCTCAAGGTCGCTTCCTCAGCAGCACCGAACTCCAAACCGCGTTCGGTCGTTTCCGTCAAGCCAATGCCGGCTTGCAAGCTGCCCGTCAACTGACCGACAAATCTCAGTCTCTGATCGACGGTGCCGCTCAAGCGGTGTATAACAAATTCCCTTACACCACTCAAATGCAAGGGTCGAACTACGCTTCTAGCCCCGAAGGCAAAGCGAAGTGCTCTCGCGACATCGGCTACTACCTGCGTATGGTGACCTACTGCCTCGTGGCTGGTGGTACGGGCCCGATGGATGAATACCTCGTTGCTGGTCTCGACGAAATCAACCGCACCTTCGAACTGTCTCCGAGCTGGTACGTTGAAGCCCTGAAATACATCAAGGCCAACCACGGTCTGAGCGGAGATTCTGCCGTCGAAGCGAACTCCTACATCGACTACGCGATTAACGCTCTGAGCTAGATCGCTTCTTCTAGCCCGGAACGGCAAGCGGCTACCAGCATTGCGCTCGCAGTTGTTTGTTGTTCCGGGCTGTTTTTATATTCATCGGTTGTTTGTTAAAAAAACGAGAGGTCAGTCCCATGGCGATTACTGTAGCCGCATCTCGATTGGGTACCTCTGCCTTTTCAGATGCTAACCGCATCGAATTGCGCCCCAACTGGAGCGAAGAAGACGCGAAAGTTGCCGTTCGCGCCGTCTATCGCCAGTTACTCGGCAACGAATACGTGATGAGTTCGGAACGGCTCGAAAGTGCCGAATCGCTCCTGTGCGACGGGAGCATCACCGTCAAAGACTTCGTGCGTGCCGTCGCCAAATCCGAGCTTTACAAAACCAAGTTTTTCTATAACAACTTTCAAACTCGGTTTACCGAACTCAACTACAAACACCTGCTCGGTCGCGCGCCCTACGACGAAACCGAAATCGCATTTCATAACGATCTCTACCAAAACGAAGGGTACGACGCCGACATCGATTCTTACATCGACTCGGAAGAGTACCGCGAGTGCTTTGGAGAAAACGTCGTTCCCTACTATCGCGGTTTCGAGACCCAGCGCGGACAAAAAACTGTTGGCTTTAACCGGATGTTCCAACTGTATCGCGGTTACGCCAACAGCGATCGCGCCCAACGGCAAACCCAAGGCTGGCTGACCTGGGAACTCGGGCGCAACCTGTCGTCTCCCGTGCGGACGCCATCGACGCGCCAAGTCCTTTCGGGCAGCACTGGAGGCGATCGCGAACAGCGGTATCGCGTGCGCGTGTTGCAATCGGCAGCCCGTCGCGGTCCTCAAGTCCGTCAGCTCACCACTGAATACGTCGTATCTTACGACAGTCTATCAGCCCAGCTCCAACGCATTAACCGATCGGGCGGACGAGTCCTTAGCGTGACCCCCGCTTGAGCGTCGAGCTGCTTTTGCAGATAACGCTATCGAACAGGAGGATTTGAATTTGGCTATTACCACAGCAGCATCTCGTTTAGGCACGTCGGCCTTTGCAGATGCCTCGCCCGTCGAACTGCGTCCGAACTGGACGGAAGCCGACGCTCAAACAGCGGTTCGGGCAGTCTACCGTCAGCTACTCGGTAACGATTACGTTATGGCCTCCGAGCGGCTGACGAGTGCCGAATCGCTCCTGTGCGACGGCAGCATTTCCGTCCGCGAGTTCGTTCGCGCCGTGGCGAAATCTGAATTATACAAGAAGAAGTTCTTCTACAACAGCTTTCAGACTCGGTTTATCGAGCTCAACTGCAAACACTTACTCGGTCGCGCGCCGTTAGACGAAGCTGAAGTGGTCGAACACCTCGATCGCTATCAAAACCAAGGGTACGACGCCGATATCGATTCCTATATCGACTCGACGGAGTACCTCGAAAGCTTCGGCGAAAACGTAGTGCCGTACTATCGCGGTTTCGATATCCAGTGGGGACAAAAAACCGTGGGCTTCACCCGGATGTTCCAACTGTATCGCGGTTATGCCAACAGCGATCGCGCCCAACTGCGCGGAACCGAATCTCGCTTAGCCGCAGAACTGGCTCGCAACCGAGCCTCTGCCATTGTCGGTCCTTCGGGGACCAACGACGGCTGGGCGTATCGTCCCTCGAAAGCGGGCGTGGCGCCGTCGCGCTCCTTCGGTTTCGGCGGTCTCGGCGAGTCTGCCAATCGCGTGTACCGCGTCGAAGTCACCAAACTGTTGGGACGCAACTATCCCAACAACCTCCGCCGTGGCGGAACGCCAACCGTGCGTCGCAGTTCTCAGGCGTTTTTCGTACCTTACGATCGCCTGACGGAAACCCTGCAACGCGTCCGACGGGAAGGCGGAAAAATTGCCAGCATCGAACCGGCTAACTAGGTCGAGTTTGAATCGCTAGATCGCATCAGTGCGGGGCGTCCGTCGTCCCCGCACGCCAATTGGTAGATTGAAGGAGTCTCAAACACCATGATGGGTTCTACAGCTATTGGCGGAACCGCTAACACCCCCTCGGGCGGTCGCCTGTTTCGCTATGAAGTTCGCGGACTGCGACAAAATCCCGAAACGGACAAAAACGGTTATCCGATTCGCCGGAGCGATACCGTGGTTTTCACGGTTCCTTACAGTCGCATGAACCAAGAAATGCAGCGCATCGTGCGTATGGGCGGCGAAATCGTGAACATCGAACCCGTTTCGTTTGACCCGAACGCGTCTTCTGAAGGAGAATCAGAAGGTTAGGTTCATTACGATCGTTCATGCAACCGTCATCTCAGGTTGACGCGATCCCTGCCCCATCGATGACGATCGAGCAGGCGATCGCGAACCTCAAACAAACTGAAGACCCCAGCGCCCGCTACTATGCCGCTTGGTGGCTGGGTAGGTTTCGCGTATGCGAAAACGCCGCGATCGCCGCTTTAATCGACGCCTTATCCGACGATCGCGATCGCTCTCCCGACGGAGGCTATCCCCTGCGACGGAACGCGGCCAAAGCCCTCGGCAAACTCGGCGACGGCCGGGCGGTTTCTCCCCTCATCGACAGTTTGAGCTGTCACGACTATTACGTGCGCGAGTCTGCCGCCCAAGCCCTCGAAGAACTCGGCGACGCGCGAGCGATTCGGCCCCTCGTCAAACTCCTCGAAGGGGGCGTCGAAGCCGCCGTTTTCGTCCCCGGCAAACCTCACCTCGTACAGCCCTACGACTCTGTCTTAGAAGCCCTCGGCACCCTCCACGCCACCGACGCGCTCTCAGATATCCCACCGTTTTTAGACCATCCCGTTCCCCGCGTTCAGTACGCCGCCTCTCGCGCTCTGTACCAACTGACGGGAGATACCCAGTACGGCGATCGCTTGGTGCGGGCGTTGCGAGAACGGGACTTACAACTGCGCCGTGCTGCCCTGATGGACTTGGGCGCGATCGGCTATCTCGACGCCGCTCAGGCCATTTCCGAAACTCACGCGGAAAACAGCCTCAAACTCATTGCTCTCAAAGGAATTCTCGAGAAGAAACTCGACACCGACGCGCCCCACCTCGACGATCGCGCCGTCGAGGTCATGCAGTACATGGATCGCTTGCTATAAGCATCTATTACCACAAAACTCTTGCTTTGTCAACCCCATAACGAGAGTTTGTCGATATTCGGGTTTCCCTTCAATGTTCCAGTCTCAGACTGCCAATTCCTCACCCATGCCTGTCGAAGCCCTTATTGCCGAGATCGATCGCGCCGATTCTGCGGCCAGCCTCCTCGCCGCCGTGCGAACCCTGGCCGACGCTCGCGATCCCGCCGCCATTCCCACCTTAATTCGCGTTCTCGGATTTAACAATCCCGGTGCGGCTGTCGCCGCCGTCAGTGGCTTGGTCGGCATTGGCAAACCCGCCGTCGTACCGCTTCTCGAACAGCTCGACAGCTACAATTACGGCGCGAGAGCCTGGGCGATCCGGGCGTTATCGGAAATCCGCGATCCCCGCGCGCTGGAGATCCTCGTCGGAGCAGCGAGCGATTTTGCCCTCAGCGTGCGTCGTGGGGCAGCCAAAGGTCTCGGTTCCTTGCATTGGACAGATCTTCCCGAGTGCGATCGCCCGATCTCCCAACAAAAAGTTCTCGATACGCTGTTGCCAACGACCCGAGATCCCGAATGGGTGGTTCGTTACGCCGCCATCGTCGGTTTAGAAACCTTGGGGTCAAATCTCACCGCCGAATTAAGCGATCGCCTCGAAACCATTGCTACCTGCTTCGAGAGTCTCGAACGAGAAGACGACGAACTCGCCGTTCGCGCCCGAGCATCGCTGGCTCGAGGAAGAGTCACCCGTCTTTTACAGTGAGCAGTAAACAGTGAGCAGTGAACAGTGGAGACAGTTGACAGTTTCTTCCTTCTCCCCGGCTCCCCGGCTCCTCTCCCCGGCTCGACAAAACGCTATCCGTTCAAAAGCTGCGCCAGGGTGGTTTCTAGCTCCCCTTTCGAGAGCGTAGTTAACACGAACACCTCTTGTACCGTTTTCCCATATCGGGCGATCGCCTTAAAGCCACCGCGAATCGGCACGGACACCCGCACCTTCAACTGGGGAACGTGACCCTTCGCTCGTCCGATGACCCCCGGCGTCACCGTTCGGATGCCGCGACACCGAACGAGACGTTCCAAAATGGGAATCAACCCGTCTAAGTGAGTCGAATGGTTGAGAACTAAGCGGCCGCGATCGTCAGAATTCGTCATCTGTTTCAAAAAGTGTGAAGAGAACCGCTTCGATCGTACC
>NZ_JAQNCQ010000239.1:0-5410 GCF_028368005.1 Geitlerinema sp. CS-897
AAGAGTACGTTAAACAACAAGAAGTGCCTCGTGAAATAAAATAAGGACTCGTTGCACTCGAGTTGTTTGGTGGTCGGCATTCCCCACCCACTAACCTTGTCAGGTCTAGTGGGCGACCCCTGCCGACATTTAGTTGGAAACATAGATTTTTCCAATGTCTCGATCTTTTTTGGAGATACACAAATCCATTCTTTTGTCAACCCCCTCGTAGCCAGTCCGAGCGTTCTGCACCGCTCGAACTCGATCGCTGATTGCAAGCCCCCGATTACCTATAAACTGGTACAACACGAACGACTGAAGACTCGATCGAAACAAGCGCGTGAACGACATTCTCCAAGGGCTTAACATCTATCTCGTCGGGATGATGGGAGCGGGAAAAACCACAGTTGGAAAACACCTCGCCCACCAACTCGGGTATCGGTTCCTCGATACAGACGCCATCATCGAACAAGTGACGGGAACCACGATCGACGAGATTTTCGCCAACGAGGGCGAACCGGCGTTTCGAGACATCGAACACCAGGTTTTAGCTGGCGTGGCGGCGTATCAACATTCGGTCGTCTCGACGGGCGGCGGTATCGTCACTCAACAGAACAACTGGAGTTACTTAAAATACGGACTCGTGGTGTGGTTGGACGTTCGGCCCGAAACACTGTTCGATCGCCTCCGAGACGACCGTAGCCGTCCCCTTCTCAAAGAAGCCGATCCCCTGGCGACGCTGAAACAGCTTTTAGACGAACGGCGATCGAAGTACGAACAAGCCGATCTTCATCTATCTGTCAGTGGCGACGAATCCCCCGATCGCATCGTCGATCGCCTCATCGCCGCCATTCCTTCTGTTTTAAAACCATCCGTTCGACCTCCCCATGAGTTTAACGCTTAAACAAGTCGTCCCTTGGGGGCGATCGCTCGACGACTACATTCAGATGTTCGATCTGACGGACGAGGACTTGAACGGAAGTATCCTCGACTGTGGGGGCGGACCTTCGAGTTTCAACGCCGAAGCCACCCAAACCAGAACCCGCGTCGTCTCCTGCGACCCCATCTATCAATTTTCCACCGACGATCTCGAATCCCGAATTCGGGAAACCTATCCCATTATCCTCGAAGCGCTCGAGTCGAACGTCGAGAAATTCGTCTGGGAAGACATTACCACGCCCGAACACTTGGGACAGGTTCGTCTGGTAGCGATGCAACGGTTTCTAGAAGATTTCCCAACCGGAAAACAGCAAGACCGCTATCTCGCCGAATCCTTACCGAAACTTCCCTTTCCTCCCGCGACGTTCGACTTAGCTCTCTGCTCTCACCTGCTGTTTACCTATTCCGAACAGCTCGACCTCGACTTTCACCTTCAGGCGATCGAGGAAATGTGTCGCGTCGCTCGCGAAGCCCGAGTGTTTCCTCTAATTACGAACTTTTCCGGAGAGATTTCTCCTCACTTACAACCCGTCATCGACCGATTATCAGATCGGGGGTACGCTGTCTGTATCGAAGATGTCAAATACGAATTTCAAAAAGGAGGAAATCAGATTTTGCGCGTGTTTCCTCCCGACGGTTCCGCGACCTGAAATTCCGGTATACTCGCATTACCGTCAAGCACAACAATAGCCCTTCGATGGAACACGAATATCTCAAAAAAGACGAGGCTACCCGAGTTCGCGTTCTCAGTGAAGCTCTCCCCTACATCCAACAGTTCGCCGGACGCACCGTCGTCGTGAAATACGGGGGAGCCGCGATGAAAGACAACTCGCTCAAAGACAAGGTCGTCCGCGATATCGTTTTTCTCTCCTGCGTCGGACTGCGTCCGGTGGTGGTTCACGGCGGCGGCCCGGAAATCAACACCTGGCTGGGAAAACTGGGAATCGCCCCTCAGTTTAAAGACGGGTTGCGCGTCACGGACGCTCCGACGATGGACGTGGTGGAAATGGTTCTCGTCGGACGAGTCAACAAAGAACTCGTCTCTCTGATCGAACAAGCAGGCGGTTCGGCGGTGGGGTTGTGCGGAAAAGACGGAAACCTCATTCAAGCTCGCCCTCAAGGAAAAGAAGGGATCGGTTTTGTCGGAGAAGTGGCCTCAGTCAATCCAGCACTGATCGAATCTTTGGTTTCGGACGGTTACGTTCCCGTCGTCTCCAGCGTTGCCGCCGACGAAACCGGACAAGCCTACAATATTAACGCTGACACGGCGGCGGGAGAAATCGCCGCTGCCCTCAACGCCGAAAAGCTGATTTTGTTGACCGATACGCCGGGAATTTTACGGGATTATAAAGATTCCTCGACGTTGATTCACCAGTTAGATATTCAGCAAGCCCGACAACTCATCGACGACGGGGTGGTGGCTGGAGGGATGATTCCTAAAGTGAATTGTTGCGTACGATCGCTCGCCCAAGGAGTTCACGCCGCCCACATCCTCGACGGACGGATTCCCCACGCTCTACTTTTGGAAATCTTCACCGACTCCGGGATCGGTTCGATGTTAGTGGCCTCGGAGTATACGATGTATCGCTAGCGGGAAAACGGGGTATTGTGTTGCGATCGATTCTGGGGGAATCGATCGCATCTGGCTGAGTTGCCAGACAAACCAATAGCGATCGTCAAAATGTTGCCACGAGTCGATCGATGCGATCGCGAGCTGCCGCGATCGAGTCCTCTAATTTTTGCCCACCATATTCATCGTTTTCGATATTGATAAACTCGATATCTGTGACGCCCAACATCGAAAAGATTTCTGTTAGATAGGGATTGAGAAAATCCCGTTTCTCGTTCCGTTCGCCCGGCGCGAACCCACCATCGCCCCGTGCGGTCACGACAAACATTTTTTTACCACGAACCAACGGTTCGTACGGGAATTCTGGATTTTCTTCCGGGATGTAAGCCCAAGTGCGATCGATGCGGACAATATTATCGATATAGGCTTTGAATCCACTGGGAACCGTCCAGTTATACATCGGCACACCGAAAACATAAATATCAGCCGCCAAAAACTCATCGACGAGTTCCTCGCTAACGCGCAACGCTTCTTCTAAATCTGGAGTTCGCTGTTCTGGGGGGGTAAAAGCCGCCACAATCCAAGCTTCAGTTACGGGAGGAGCGGGGTTACGCCCGATATCGCGATAGGTCACGCTCGTCTCTGGATGTGTTTGAATCCATCGCTCGACAAACACTCTCGTCATTTTACGCGAGCGCGATCGCTCTCCGCGCGGACTCGCATCGAGATGTAACAAACGAGCCATCTTTGAGAATCTCCTTTTCGATCGTATTCCGTCGTCAAATCGGTTACGATCGCAGATTAGACGAATTCAACGTGTCGGTCTATCTGAATCTTGCGTCATTATCAAAATCTTGCTGCGAGTTTCAAGAGGTCAAAACTCTGATGGCTAACTCTTCTCACGCATCGACCCCTGGCACCACTGGAAAATTGGCACTCGAACCGACTTCCCCCCTGGCCTCGAGTCGAACGCTTGGATGGGAATCTCTGCTCGTCCGAGAATTTCAGGAACCACCGTGCAGTCTCGAGCGATCGGAGATGTGGCAAGACCACACGATCGTCCTGTGTTTAGCACCTCGTCCGCACCGCATCCACCACGTGGTTGGCGATCGTCGCTACACCGGAATTTATACCCAAGGCGATATTTCGATTACACCGGCGAAACTTCCTATTTCTTATCGAAACGAAGGGGACGATCGCTATTTGCACGTTCAAATGTCGCCCCAGTTTTTGCAAGAGGTCGTCCGAGAAGCCCTGGAGTTAGACTCAACACAAGTCGAACTCGTCACAGAATTTCGCGTCCGCAATCGGCAAATCAAACAAGTTTTATTAATGTTGCGGGCAGAGTTATATCGAGGCGAGGGTCGGGCAGGACAGCTATATGTCGAATCCCTGGCGAACGTCTTGGCGGTCAGTTTACTGCGAGAGTATTCTACCGCCCGACTTCGTGTCGCACGGTACGAGGGAGGGTTAGACGATCGCAAGCTCCTTCAAGTTCTCGACTACATCAACGACTCTCTCGATCGAGATCTCAAATTAGCAGATTTGGCGCAGTTAGTCGGAATCAGTAAATTTCACTTTTGCCGTCTGTTCGATCGATCTATGGGCGTTTCGCCTCACCAATATTTACTACAACAGCGAGTCGAACGGGCAAAGCAATTACTCAAACGTTCTCAGCTTCCGATTTCAGATATTGCGTTGCAATGTGGGTTCAACAGTCAAAGTCACCTGAGTCACGCCTTCCGCAAACTGACTGGAGTGACACCCAGTGCTTACCGAAAAGGCTAAGCGTCGTCGAGAAATCGATCGTGCTGCACTCTAATGATGCTTGTCAGTCACAATCCTTTCGTGGCAAGGATTCAAAAAACAAAGTAGCATTACTCCTCATGACTACTCTACTTTTTTACCAATTTATTGAATCGAGTATTTTTATTCATTGCATTTCTGAGATGTCTCTTTTTTTTGGGCATCACCTCAACACTTCGACTTCGCTCGTTTCGACTCCACTCAGCATTGATACGGAATCCCGTTATGAAAACCCCGTTTTGCGGCCCTCGTCGTCAAGTCCATGTATGCAAGGACTTGAATCGATTTTGGGCGATCGCGTTAAAAGGGGGTATGGGGTGCGGATTTCGTATGAGTCCGAGCGGAGTCGAGGACTCAACTTTTCGAGGAACGACCCAAGGTATTGTGGAAGGTTTAAACAACAAGTTAAAGCTAATTAAACGCAAAGTTTATGGATTTCGTAATTTCTGCAACTTTGAGCTTAGGAGTCAGCTTTCTATGATTTTTTCAGATTGATTTTGCATCTTAAGCTCGGCAGAGTCCTTCTTATTTACGTAATCTTGAAGATGCCGCATAGAAATTCTGGTGACCCTAGCAATACCGGCTAACGAAATTTTTTCAAGCAGAAGTCGATCGACTAATTCCCAGGTTTCTTCAGAAATATGTTGATATTGAGATCCCTCAACATACTGACGACCACAATTTTTACATTTAAATCTCTGCTTTCCATAATAGGTGTGACCATTTTTGACATGATGTTCACTGCCGCATTGGGGACAAATCATAAGCATACACTACAGAATAATCTTTTCATCATTACTGTATAATATCACCGAAACGAGATTCGTTCAACTTCTGTATGTATCTACGCAGTGTAGATGCCAGCGAAGCTTTAAAAGCTGCGGACTTGAAGAGGGCAGAAGAGGTGTATCGAGAAATCCTCGAGGAACTGAAAGCCCTCAACGATCCCGCCGTCAACGATAAAATTGCTGCTATCTAGGGCTTGCTGAATAAGTCTCCAGAGCGAATTCTGATGCCGTACAGCTTGCCCAATGGTCGTTTTGGACTCTAGCTTCCCAATTGAATCGGTAATCGCCGACGAAAATCCAAGGTTTTTGAGCTTCTCGATCGGAAAAC
>NZ_JAQNCQ010000240.1:0-4045 GCF_028368005.1 Geitlerinema sp. CS-897
AGAGATATAGCCGCCGCGCAGGTGGTCGTACAACGTGGACTTGCAGCCGTCGGGCAGACGGTCAAGATGTTTGGCGAGGGGTTAAGTGTAGGCTCCCCATAGACCCAAGAATCCCCACGCCTTCAGGCTGGGGAGTGTCAACAAGATGGTCGCTGGGTGGTTGCCCTCGGCGGTAACGACACCTTTATCGGAACTGCTGGAAACGACGTGCCGATCGCGGGCAATACGGGAAACGATATTTTTGACATGGGCGCTGGTGACGACGTGGCTGTTGGCGGTGCGGGAGACGACCTCATCAACGGCGGCGACGGAAACGACGTTCTCAACGGCAATCCCGGTAACGATCGCGTCAACGGCGACAACGGAAACGACATCCTCAACGGCGGTGCGGGAGACGACCTGATCGACGGTGGCGCGGGTAAAGACCGCCTGCAAGGGGATGGCGGCCGGGATTTTCTCACCGGAGGCGCCAACGACGACACCTTCGTTCTCCACAGCAACAGCGCCACAGGGAACTTAGCTGAGGTGGATGTCATCACCGATTTCCAAATTGCTGAAGCGGACAAAATCGAACTGGTAGGGGCAACCTTTGCCGATGTGACCCTCGACGCGACAGATATGGCGATCGATGGAGGGGTGTCGGTGGCTTCGACGGCGATTAAACTGGCGGCCAGCGGTCAGTATATCGGTTTGGTGCAAGGGGTGACGCCTTACGATTTAGCCGCCGCCTCGGGAAGCGTTTTCGTTTAAAATTGCCCCTGTAGCCCCGTTGCCGACAACGACGGGGTTACGGGGTTTCAGGCGCAACCCAAACACATACTTTAACAAGCGGATTTCGCATCGAACACGAACGGCCAGATCGCGAAACATTGCGTCTGTCCGAGTCCGGCCGATCTTCATTACTATGATTACAGTGTTCCACAGGACGCTCGCGCGAGTCGTTTCACCTCGATCCACGTAACTACGGAGAGCCAATGCAGACACTTCAATTCCAGAACGGCGATCGAATGCCTGTTTTCGGGTTAGGAACCTGGAAATCCGCCCCTGGCGAAGTCTACAACGCCGTCAAAGAGGCAATTCGCATCGGATACCGACACATCGATTGTGCGTTCGTCTACGGGAACGAAGCCGAAATCGGCAAGGCTTTATCAGAATCTTTCGCGGAAGGCGTCGTCAGCCGAGAGCAACTGTGGATTACCTCCAAACTCTGGAACGATTCCCACGCTCCCGAAGACGTGAAACCGGCGTTGGAAAAAACCCTCGCCGATTTGCAACTAGACTATCTCGATCTTTACTTAATACACTGGCCGGTGGCGTCGAAAAAAGGGGTGATGATGCCCGAATCCGCTGAAGATTCCATTTCTCTGGAAACGTTACCGATTTCCGAGACTTGGAAAGCGATGGAACCCTTGGTGGAACGGGGATCGTGCCGACATATCGGCGTTTGTAACTTCAGCGTCACCAAGCTCAAATCGTTACTCGAGCAAGCAACGCTGAAACTGGAGATGAATCAAATCGAGCTGCATCCGTACTTGCAGCAACCGGAGATGTTGGCGTTTTGCAACGAGAATAACATCCATCTGACGGCTTACTCGCCTTTGGGATCGCCCGATCGCCCGGCGGGATTGAAAGGGGAAGACGAGCCGATTTTACTCGAAGATCCGACGATCGCGGCGATCGCGGAACGACGGAACGCAACACCGGCTCAAGTTCTCATTAGTTGGGCGATTCACCGAGGAACGGCGGTCATCCCGAAATCCGTCAACCCCGCCCGCATCGCGCAAAATTTAGCGGCGGTAGAGGTGTCGCTGACGCCCGAGGATATGCAGGACATCGCCCGACTCGATCGCCATCGTCGCTATGTTAGCGGTGACTTTTGGGTACTTCCGGGGAATTCTTACACGCTGGAAAATCTTTGGGACGAATAGCGATCGCACGTACCGCCCCCGCTAGGGTGGTACGTGCGATCGCTCAAGCGGGAATTTCGCTCACGTAAACTCTCGCTGAAATCGAAAGCATTGAATCTTGAAACTCGACGCGATCGATCTCCAAGGAAACACCGTCGAGTTCCATATATTTTAAGTTGAAAAATTGACAGTTTTGTGTGACGGTAAATTCTGCTAACTTTTGCGAGAGATCGCCGTTGGTTTGCACTTGAATGTTGCGAAAGGCGATGGCGTGGTGGTTTTCGATAAGGGTGCATCTCAAAAATGTAAATTCAGGTATTTACCCGACATACCCAGGTCGGAAGAGCCAATATTAGTTACAATACAGTTTAGATTTCGATCTGGAATTTATTTCGGATAAGCTGGGTTTTGCAAAGTCTTCACCACACCAGACATAGAGAAGATAAAGAGGTCTTTTTAGGGGAAAGAATCTGTTCCGCTTGTGCGAAAGAAAAAACGCTGTTTGAGACTTTATTTTTATATTATACCAAAAATGAATGGTATTTAATATTTTTTGAGATATGTGAATTTACCCTTAAAAAGTGTAGAGCGATCGCGAGACTTCACTCTACACTGTGAGAATAGTTCGACGGTCAAAATAGGACAGTCAACGGACTGATTGAATGTTCTCAAATCGCAAGGAAACGTTCGGCATTGCGAACTCGTTTAACGTCGCTTCGGGAACCTGTTCTATCGAGCGTTCGGCTAAAACGTAATATCCAGAAAATCGAGTATAGCGATCGTTGACGCGTTCTTGTTCCAAGAGAGTTCCGAGCGTCGGATCGCGAAATTTCGTTTGAAACTGAGTGACAACGATTCCCTCGGGAGTCTTTTCGGTTTCAAGGGTATCGACCGTGACTTTAACCCCTTCTAACGTCCGGTTGACTTGGGCGATAATGCCGTCTTTAACGCGGTAAAAGGAATTGGACTCGTCGCCGATTTCGCGAACGATCGCCGCACCTGTATTGTCGATCCCTTCTAAATCGAATAAGTCGTCTCCGTGAATTTCCTCAAAGGGCAAGCGGCGGCGGTGAATCACCTCCATTTGCAGTTGTCCTTTAATGAAATTTCGTAAGTCGGCGTCTTCGATATCGTATACCGAGACGTTGAGATCGGGTTCGACGAGAACCGTTCCCCGTTCGCTTTCCTCACCCGCCGTCACTACCACCGTCGCCGAATAGCCGGGAAAGTCTGCATTCCAGGTGTAACGATTGTTATAGGCGTCGCGGAATAACTGACTCGCCGAGGGAACGGCAGAGGCTGCACCGCCCCAAGTCCAGAGACTTAACGCCGCCAAACAACTCAAGCTGACGGCCAAAACGCGTTGGAGTGTTAACTTCACCGTTTCTTGTACTCCGCTAAAGGTTTGTTCGTTTTATCTTAACTGGTGAGAAGACTTCCGATATCCTCACAAGGATTAGCAGAGAGACAAATCGCTGCCTCTGGGTACATCTCACTGTTATAAATTTCGACAATTTGTTACGATTTCGCGAAAAATCTTTTTCAAGAACTGCTAGACATCAAAAAATCATCGAAAAATAGAAGCGATCGCACGTTCAAAGCCCGGTAATAGCGGCGAGGTGAGTGTATCGTCAGCAAACAAAGTTTCTACGAGTTGCAGTTGCGCGTTTTTTCGTCGATAGACTTCCAGCTTTCGAGCTTGCCAATCGACAATCCAATATTCTCGAACACCGTGAATTGAATATAACTTCAATTTTACTTCACGATCGCGCCGTTCGTTTTGAACCCCCGGAGAGAGAGATTCAATAACTAAATCTGGGGCTTCTGTCAAATGTCCCGACTCGTTGAGGCTGTTTTCGAGTTTTTCTTGACTGCTAACCCAAACCACATCGGGAATTACCGCATCGAATTCAGAAAGAATTAATCCGGGTGTGGGAACCGCTTCGCCAAAGCCACGATCGCTCAACGACCAAGTATCTAAAGCCGTATACAATCGTCAGGGTAAGAGCATCTCAATCAGGCTTGACAAAAGGCTTTGAGAACAGTGGTCATGTAGTCGTTATTCATTGCGGCTCGTTTCTGTTTTTGTCGCAAACTGCGCCGAAGAGTGGTTTCTTGACGAAGAACATTCAACGCCC
>NZ_JAQNCQ010000241.1:0-3245 GCF_028368005.1 Geitlerinema sp. CS-897
AATTTTACCAGTTTGTTCGTTTCGGCGCTATCCCCTTCTCTCGCTATCGCATTGTTCGGGGGATGCACCGAAACTCACCGCCGCTTCACCACCAACCAAGCCTATTGGCTATGGTTGGAGCGCTGCGACGAATCTTGGTAGAACGGCTACAATAGAAGCGATACTCGATAGAATGGCGATTCGCCCGTTACGATCGCGATCGCCCCTCAAAAATACAAGGTTCGGAACTCCCCACACACCCCTGAAAACTGATAACTCACTGCTCACTGTTCGCGGTTTACTGTAAAAGATGCCCATCAAACACTTGCCGAACTCGATCCACATCTTACGCGCCCGACTCCGCTCGTTGTCGCGTCCGTCGGTGTGGCTGTCTGCTTTGGGGGTTGCGTTAGTTCTCGGCGTGGGTTGGGAATATGCCAAACGCTTGAACTCCCCGACTGATGTGGAAGCGGAAAACGAAGGCGAAGTGGAGATTTCAGAGGCTCTCGGATCGGAATGGCAAGGAGAAGTTTCTGACGAAGACGCACAAATCGCCGCAGATATCGATAGTTCGGACGTTCTCCGCAGTCTCCTCGCGCAACAGGAATCTCCCGCCCCCGCTCCCGTTCCCGACAGCGGACAAGCTCGAGAACGTCGAGAACATATCGATCGCCTACTCGAACTTATGGCGGCGGACTACGAGCTTCCGGGGAGTTCCTCGAATTCCGAAGACGCTTCCGAGACGAATATATTTGCCAATCTTTCACCGTTTGGGTCTTTGGGAACCTCGGACGAGGAAGAGACGCCATCCGATCGCAGTGCGAGATCGAACCTGTTTTCTGCTACCACGTCAGGAAACGCCGCCGACTCTCCACCAAACGATCCGTTGACGAATTTTTTACAGTTCGACCTCGATGGCGCGTCTCTGCCAAATTTGAGAACGAACGACAGCCAGCGTTCGGCGGAGACGGACGAGACTGAAGAAGAAACGGCGGAAAGCCGACAGGACGGCGGGGCGACGGGCGATCGCAACGCCTCCAACTCTGACAGACGCCAGCGGGCAACTTCGGCAGAGACACTGCCCCCCTTCGCCACCCCCGCACCGTTCTCGACGCCGGACGAGACTTCTACGGGTTCGACGCTACCGGCGTTTACCGGCTATCCCTACAATCCCAACGCGATCGCTCCCGATTCGGCAGGAAATTCGGGCAATTCTAACAACCCTTACGCGAACCCTTACGCCCTTCCGTCGGCGGGAACGCCGAGTCCGTCTCCCTCGAACGTCCCCGCACCGACGTACAGACGTCCGACGTTCGGGGCGACGCCTCCGACGACCGCTGAGAACGTCAATCCTTACGGAAACTTCAACGGAAATAACGGCAACGCCTACGGAACGCCTACGGGCAATCCGTTTTCCGTGAATTCTGGCACGGGTTTGTCTGGAAACGGTGCGACGACGCCTTCGACGACGGGTACGACGCCTTACGCCTATCCCACTGCACCGCCCCAACAGTTTTCGGTTCCCCGGACGCCACCGGGACGCGCCATCGGCAACGGGGAAATTAACACCTTTGCCAATCCTTAGCTCGTTTGGGGCGATCGCATTTCAGCTCGGTCGCCTCAACTCAGCAACTGCATGATGTAGTCGGCAATGCGATCGCTGGCTCCGGCATCTCCCATGCGGCGACGGCCGTTCTCGGCGATCGCTTGCAGCCAGTCAGGATCGCCGAGCAACTGTTCGACAACGTCGGTGACTTTCTCGGGGCGATCGAGCAGAACGAGCGACGATCCGAGCAGGCGACTTTGGGCTTCTGCAAAGGCTGGGGTGTATTGCGGTCCCGTTCCCGGCAGGGCGATGGCCGGTTTCCCCAAACCCACGAACTGTTCGGTCGCGGTTCCCGCCATCGCGATCGCCAGATCGGCCCGATACAAACATTCGGCAAACGCTCGCTGTGTCAGAACGACGGTCGCCTGGCCTAGCGTAAAACGTCGCGCTTCGGGATCGGAAACGGACACCGGGGATCGGCTTTCGCTGGGTTGCCACCCGTATGTTTCGAGAACGCGACAGAAAGGATCGAGATCGAGTCCGGGGGCGATGGTTCCCAGAAAGGCGATCGCGCGACTCGGGCGATCGTGCGAGACGATCGCGGCGGTTTTGACAATTTGTTCCCAGTTGCGTTCGGCTTCAGGCGATCGCGACCCCGGCATTAAGGCGATCGTCAAGACTCGATGGGTTTCTTCGGCGTTGGTGACGGTTTCGGCGTCCAATCCGTCCATCATGGGATTGCCCAAGTCGTAGGCGGGAACGTTGAATTTTTGTAAGTAGCGGGTCGTCAAGCCGTCGCGAGGAAATACAGCCCGACAACGTTTTCGGGTCATCAACCACCGTTCCCAGGGTAAGTATACCGATCCCGACCAACTCTCGAGTTTTTCAAACCAGGTGCGCCGAGGCAGCAACCCGATCTCGTCGCGCAGGTAGTATTCGGATTTCGCCGTTCCCACAAAGGCGTAGTTCGCACCACTCATCCACGCCAACAACAACGGAACGATATCGCCGACGGCTAAAATCGCGCCGCCTTCTCGTCCCCAGGTTCGGACGACGCGCCGCTGGGCTAAGGTCAGTCCTAACAATCCCCCGCGCACGTCTCGCCACAGTTGTCGTCCGTCCATATACACGAACCCACCCGAGGGCATTTTTTTCACGGGACCGACGATCGGTACGCCGTCTAAGTCGGTGTAGGCGCGGCCTTCGCCGACGAGGGGAAGTGCTGCCAGTTTTGGGGCTTGGTGATGTTGTTGGAGGCGACGCAGAATCTGTACGGCGATCGCGTCTTCTCCGTGACCGTTACTCAAGCACAGTAGCTTCACGCCTAACTCAATCTCCAAGACGACGTTTTCCAGGGTATATCAATTTCGAGGGCTGTAGACGCTTTTGAGACGCTCTCGCTGTTGCCCGTGGCTGCGCTGCACGACACGGGACTGCGGGGTCTCGGTGTTTCTATGATTTGTTTCCCTCTCAAGGTCTCGACGGCGATTAAGATCGCGATCGAAACGGGTTTTAACTGACCTTTAACGGGTCTCGAGTCTCATGCTTTCTCGCCGCAAAATCCTGAAATTCTTCGCACTGACCAAAAAACCGGGATACAAGCCCCGTCCTTCTAGGACGGCTTTTTACTGGGTTCTGGAAAACGAGCAATTAAACTTCTAATTAGTTCTGATTGTGTCATACCACGCCTAGCAGCTTCTTCTACAAGCTGTCTTTTTTC
>NZ_JAQNCQ010000242.1:0-21531 GCF_028368005.1 Geitlerinema sp. CS-897
CCCGCACTGTACCCGAAGGGTCAGTGTCGGGTCGTTGACGTTCTCCTCGAATTCCGATTTCATTTTAAAAGAATTGAAGAGATGAGGTGAGGAGGTAAGGAGGTAATGTGAAATCTCCCTCTCCCCTTCTCCCCCTCTCCCCCTCTCCCTTGCTTCTAACCCGAAACCCCAACCGCTCGTCCCATGGGAAAGCCCAGTTGTTCCCGCTGTTCGAGGTACAGGTGGGCGACGCGTCGGGCGAGGTTGCGAATGCGGCCGATGTAGCGGGTGCGTTCGGTGACGGAAATGACCCCTCGGGCGTCGAGGAGGTTGAAGGTGTGAGAACACTTGAGAACGTAGTCGAGACTGGGGAGAACTAACCCTTTATCTGCTAGTTGTGCGGCTTCCTGTTCGTACAAGCCGAAAAGGGTAAACAGCATTTCCGGGTTGGACGCCTCGAAGTTATAGGTACAGTGTTCGATTTCCCCTTGAAGGTGAACGTCGCCGTAGTTGACAGTGTCCGTCCACTGAATTTTAGTGAAGGCTTCTACGTCTTGCAGGTACATGGCGAGTCGTTCGAGACCGTAGGTGATTTCGATCGAAACGGGTTTGCAGTCGATTCCCCCACACTGTTGGAAGTAAGTAAACTGGGTGATTTCCATTCCGTCGAGCCACACTTCCCAACCGACGCCCCACGCCCCCAGTGTCGGAGATTCCCAGTTGTCTTCGACGAAGCGGATATCGTGGTCTTCCGGGTGGATTCCCAAGGCTTTGAGGGAATCGAGATACATCTCCTGAATGTTATCGGGAGAGGGTTTGATGAGAACTTGATATTGGTAATAATGCTGGTAGCGGTTGGGGTTTTCGCCGTAGCGTCCGTCGGTGGGGCGGCGACAGGGTTCGATGTACGCCACCGCCCAGGGTTCTGGCCCGATCGCTCTCAGGAAGGTATGGGGACTCATGGTTCCCGCCCCTTTCTCGGTATCGTAGGGTTGCGCGATCAGACAGCCGCGATCGCTCCAAAATTTGTGCAGGGTGAGAACGAGAGATTGAAAGTTCATTCGGTGACTTGGTGTTGAATTCGGCTTTTCCATTGTTGCTCAAGGGGATGTTCTCCACAATCGCCTCGAGGGAAACGATAGGGCGATCGCATCGCCGTTTCCTCGGATTTGTAAAGTTTTACGACGACCCCCCCCTGTTTCCGTCAATGCCCAAACTCTAACGCGATAGATTTAAAGAAGACGTGAAAATCTCCTGCAAAATGGTGCAATCGATAGACGAATCCAACTGGCTTTGTTAACGTAAGAAACAAGCCACGATCGCCGCTCGCAAGGCGGGTTTGAAACCACCAGACTTTCCCAATCCTTCAATGTTTAAGGTTCGAGCTGCGAGCGGTCTTTCAACTCGTGTTTGTCCGCCAACTGTTCTCTGTTTTCAGGTACATTAAGTCGAACTCTCGTTATTTTAGGCCGTTCGCTCGGCGGAAAACTACGAAATTGCGCGATCGCCATCCTCTATTCTTTCCTTGCTCATGAAACACACCAGATTTCAGCACATCTCGTCTGGGTTGCTTCGGTTACTTCCTTATACAGTCTTGGGAGCGATCGTCTTTGCGGGACTCTCGGGGTCTCATTTATCTCAAGTTAACGTCTTCTTAAGAGGATATTTCGTTCTCCTAGCCGTTCAACTCGGAATAGTTGTCGTTTACTTCGGTCAAAAGCGCTTGAAAAAATGGCGTAATTTTAAATCACAAAAAACGGACTCTTTTGTTGTCGATCGACCCCGCCATTAAAGGAGCTAACCATCAAGGTTAAGGGAGGATTTACAGTGAAAAACAAAGCTATTGCTGCATTACTTGCATTTTTTTTAGGATTTTTGGGAATTCACAAATTTTATCTCGGTCAAAACTTTTCCGGAATATTATACCTGATTCTTTCTTGGACTGGGATTCCTGCTATTTTAGCAATTTTCGATTTTCTCGGCCTGTTGTTGATGTCGGATGCTACATTTAACGTCCGATACAATAATATGGTCACAGTGGTTCGAGATAACCTAGTTGTGACGCCTTCTCCCGATCGCTCGAGAAGTGCCACCGAGATTACTCGCGCCCTAGCCGATCTGAAAAAGCTCTACGAAGTCGGGGCAGTGACGGCTGAAGAATACGAAGAAAAGCGTCAAAAGCTGCTGAGCGAACTTTAACACACGCTGTCCTGTTTAGTCGTTTCGAGAACCTACAACCGTGTCTCAACATTCCCCTTTTGGTAAAGTCCCTCAATGGGTTTGGTGGTCGTTCGTTCCCGCCTTGGGAGGATTGGCGATCGTCTATGCTGGCTCGAAAGCCCAAGTCAATAAATGGATGTACGTCGGGGCTGGCTTTACGCTATTTTCCTTTATTCTCGCTGAGTCAGAACTCGTAAGTTTGCTGTGGATCGGACAAATTATCACGTCGTTTTTCTTAAAAAACGACTATCTCGTTAAAATGGGGATGCAAGAACCCGTGCTATCTGGCGAATCGAATAAATTTCGTCAACTCGCCCTCTCAGGACAAAAAATTGATATTAATAACTGCTCGAAAGACGATCTCGTGCGAGGATTGGGTTTACCCATCGTGTACGCCAACGACATCGAAACCTTACGCAGCGAAGGCTATTTGTTTACTCACATTGAAGAACTGAACGAAATTATAGGAATTCCAACAGAAACTCTCCAAAAAATCGAGCCGTTCGTGACGTTTGGTTACTACCCAACTCAGGAAGAAGAGGCGTCTTGGCGTCGGGTGAATACCTATTCCGTTGAAGAATTAATGGTGGCAGGACTCGATCGCAACGTTGCCCTAACAATCGTCCGCGAACGTCAAAAGGGAGAGTTTAAATCGGTGATGGATATCAAACGCCGGACGAAATTGCCGCTAAAAGCGTTTCAGCATTTAATGTAAAATCTCGAAAATGTTAAATCGGGTGGGCATCGTCCACCTTATCGGGACTTAAGCGAAAAAAAGAAGTAAAATAAGAGCCAAACCTTGGACTGACAGGGATGTAAGGTAGAGGGCGTACCGATGAGAAATCCCCCCCAACAGCCATGCCACCCTGCTTTTAGAAATGGTGCAAGCGCTTCAATTCCGACTTCAAAATCTCCTTGGCAGGAGCAGCGCATTAACGAACGTCGGTTAATCGTGATGGATTCCTGCCAGCAAACCCGAGTGCGTCGGGGATTTACCTTACTGCTCGATGATACCGGACATCGAAAAAGCGGCAACTTCACGGCAGGGGTAGGGAGACAGTACATCGGAGAAATCGGCAAGCTCGATGATGGCAAAAAAAGCGCCGATTCAAAAACGAAACGCGATCGCGTTTAAACTTCATCCGAGTGGGAGGCACGGCCTTTCTCGATGCAGTAACGATCGCGACCCTTCTGTTTGGCGCGGTAGAGGGCGCGATCGGCTGCGGCCACCAGTAACTCTGGAGTCGCTTCAGGAAACGGAACCCTCGTCGCCAAGCCCATACTGACCGTGACGAACGGCTGGACTGGCGATCGCTCGTGGGGTAGGTGCAAGCGGCGCAAGATCGATCGCACCATTCCGGCGACGTACACAGCCCCCGCTTCGTCAGTGTTGGGTAACACGATCGCGAACTCTTCGCCCCCGTATCGCGCCACGAGATCGGCCGGTCGTCGGCTCGTCGTGGCCAGCGCCTGAGCCACTCGTTTCAAGCACTCGTCGCCCGCTTGATGTCCGTAGCAATCGTTATAGTCTTTAAAAAAGTCGATATCGAGCAAAATCAACGACAGCGGCGATTTTTCCCGAGCCAGCCGTTTCCATTCTCCCGCAATGTACTCATCGAAGCGGCGTCGGTTGGCAACCTGCGTGAGTCCGTCGCGGGTTGCCAGTTCGCTCAGTTCGCGGTTGGCCGTTTTCAAACGGGTGTAAAGTTGAGCTTGTTGGATGGCGATCGCCAGTTGGGTCGCCAGTTGGGGCAGCAAGCGCACTTGGGAAGGCTGCCACGATCGCGCCTCGCGACATTGATGCGCCACGAGCAACCCCCAAACGTTCGGCGTTCCCGATTCGACTTCCCGGTCTCGCTCCGGCTCGATCGCAATCGGCATGACCAAGCGCGCCCGAATCTCGAAAAATTCCAGCAACTGAAGGGCTTCGGGTTCGAGATCGGCGGTGTAGATGTCGTCGATGACCATCACCTGCCCAGAAAAATACTGTTGGTGCGATCGCTCCTCGATAATCCAGGGACGGTTCAGTTTCCAGCCCAGCATCGATGAAATCCCGTCGCCGAGAGATTCTCCGAGAACCTCACCGCTCCCGTCCGAGTTAAACCGACAGACGATCGTGCGATCGGCGTCGAGGAAACGACGCAGGCTCTCGGTGGCACTATCTAAAATTTCGGGCAGTTCGATCGAATGTTGGATGCGGTTGGCCAGACGCGCGACTACTAACTCTCGTTCGGTTTGTTGGTGCAACGTTTCTGCAACCCGCAACCGATCTTCCTCGACGGCGATGGCGGTGGCGATCGTGTGCAAGAGGCGAGAGTCGTCGGGACGGGGTTGACGGTGGGGACGGTAAGTGACGCACAAGTGGCCGAGGATGGGGTTGCGGTGAGCCGCGCCATCGGTGGCAACGAACGGCTTTTGTAAGGGTTCAGCCGGTTGACAAATGGCAACGCGCGTCAAGGCTGCCTCCTCCTCGGGGCAATCTCGACCGCAGCGCGTCGCGAGATCTTTCGGGAGAAGGGGGTCTTTCACCCGGTCGTTGTCCGAACAACAAGATCGGCGATCGCAGCTCGAAGTCAAAGACATGCAAGACAGAGAGGCGTTTCGGCTCAGGCTTTGGTAACAGGAACAGATGGCATCGAGCTGGTCTCGAGCTAGTTCGACGAGGCGACGGATATTTTCTTGAGGACAACTGCTAAATCCGAGGAAACAGTCGAGAATTTGCTCGAGCCGTTTGTCGTTGAGATTCGGTTCGAGCAAATTCTCACCCGTGCTGTCTGTCGACACCACGACCTCGGACGCTGGGGTGAAAGGCGGTGGAATTTGCGTCAAAGTGACGGTCAGTCCGCCTCCTTGAGATGGAGGGCGAGGGGTGGCGGTGACCGCTAACCAGCGCAAGTGTCCCTTTTCCGAGATCAGACCGATCGCGCCATCGGTAACGGGACGCACTTCTCGCCGAGCGATGGCGGTGGGCAACTCTTCACGAGGAAACGGAGTGCCGTCGGGACGCACGATCTCGCGGCCGATGTCGTCGATGGAAGTCTCGAGTAGGTCGTCGAGGGGAAAATCGAGCAAGTGGGCGACGGCTGCGTTGGCCTGCACGATCTGACCGATCGCGTTGGTGATGGCGATGCCGACTGGTAAATGTTCGAGGGCGTGTTCGAGAGCGATATCGTCAGGTGAGAACGTCTTCTGAGACCAGGTAGAGAGAGAGTGGGACTGCCCCCCCACCCGTTCGGATTCGATCGACCGACAAACGTTTGAGTGTTTGTCTGTTGCCATAGCTGTTAATGCCTATCTCCGCGTCCGTAATTGTTAAATCTAGGTTAAAATTCAGCGATCGCTGGTGCGATCCCGAAATTTTTCTTATAGAGGTTTTGATGCAGCTAATAGGCAATTAAACTTAAAGTTTATGCTTTTTATATCATAAGCGATCGTCGATACAAAATTAGAGGAGTTACAGTTTTTTTTTACCCTGTTCTTAAACAAACGTTAAAAATAATATTTTTTTATGAAAAGGTGCTTAATTTTGTGTCGAATGGCAGTCGAGGTAGGTTTATTGCGAGAGATCGCGTATAACAAGAGTTGTCTAAAAAACGCGATCGCCTCCCCTCCACAATCTCCATCGGGCCGTTGCCAAACAACTCTTTAAAGCTGTCGTTCGAACGAAAATAACGACGCCCACCCCCCCACCATCGTCTGGTTCGAGTCGAAGAGAAACTGCAAAATAGCAGTATGTTGCCGAGTCTGCCGTATGCTTCGGTCTCGGACGCTCTCGACAAGCGATCGCTAATCTGTAGGCTTCTCCGTCTGATGGCAACAGTAACGATTGCGTCCCCCTTGTTTGGCGCGATACAGGGCGCGATCGGCGCGATTGAGTAACAGGTCTGGCGTGGCCGCCTCTGGAGGAACCAAACTCGCCCCGCCCAAACTCAACGTCACCCAACCGCTGACCGTCGATCGCGAATGGGGAACCTTCAACCGCCTCACCGCCGTCCGAATCGCCTTCATCACCCGCACGACGCCGTCGGCATCGGTTTCGGGCAAGACCACCACGAACTCCTCGCCACCGTACCGTGCCACCAACGCCTCCTGACTCGACACAGCGGTTTCGATGGTTGCAGCCACTTTCTTCAAACACTCATCTCCCGCTTGATGGCCGTAGGTGTCGTTATACGCCTTAAAAAAATCGATATCGCACAGGATCGACCCCAAGGGCTGACATTGCGATCGCGCCCGATGCCACGCAGTCGCCAGAAACTCGTCGAACTGACGTCGATTTCCCACCTGCGTTAAGCCGTCAATGGTCGCCAGACGCTGTAACTCGTCGTTCGCAGCCTTCAACTGCTGGTACAGTTGCGACTGTTGCGTGGCGATGCCCACCTGAATCGCCAGTTGGCGGACGAACGCCTCCTCAGACGAGTGCCACTCTCGAGTCTCGTAACACTGCTGCACGAGCAGCAGTCCCCACAACTGTTCCCCTTGTAAAATCGGCATGACGAGCTGGCTACCGATATCGAACACCTGACACGCCAACACGTCGAACGGTTCTGGCTGGAGGGGGGTAGTACAGCTGACCTGACAGCTCTCGCCCCGTCGGTATCCTTGCAAACAAGCCCGATCGAATTCAAACGTCGCAGGGAAAGCCGACTGACAGTTGGCGGCGATCGATTCGGCGACGATTCTTCCGTGCGCTTCAGTATCCAAGCAACAGACCAACACGCGATCGCACTGCAAAAAATGCCGAACTTCATCGACGGTCGTTTGTAAAATCTCCGACAGTTCCAGAGAGCAATGAATGTGACGGGCGACCAAGGCGATCGCCCGTTCCTGTTCCATCTGTCGGCGCAGCGCCTCTTCGACCCGGTACTGTTCCTCTTCGACGGCGATCGCCGAAGCGACGATTCCCAACACCCGCCGGTCGTCGTCGCTGGGAACGAAAGAGGCGCGATGGATCGAACACAGCGCTCCCACCAACCGAAACCCCGACGATGGCTGGCGATCGCGATCGCGGTGGGCTGCTGCTGCTGCACTGTCGCGAGTCCGCACGGTCTGACCCCATTCGGTGACGGTCGTTCCCCGCACGAACCAGTCGTTGTTTCCGGCGTTCAACGCGTTACGGGCAACGTCGATCGCCTCGAAGGTCGCGTCGAAGGGGGAGTTCGCCCACTGACACACCACCGTCAGTCGTGCGTTCTGCCAGCGACAGTAAGACACGCGAAACGCCCCGAGCAGTTCGCCGCACAAGGCGGTCAGGCGCTCGACGTTTTCCATCGGATCGTTGCCGAAATTCAAAAAACACTGATTGATCCGTTCGAGACGAGCTTCAGCCCGCTGGCGTTCGGTCACGTCTTTCCCCGTCGAGACGAAATTCACGATTTCGCCCCGTTCGTCTCGTATCGGAACGATCGTTTTCTGCTCGTCGAACAACTCGCCCGATTTGCGGCGGTTGGTAAATACCGCGTGGAACTCCCGGCCGCTGGTAATCGTCGCCCACAACCGATCGTAAAAGTGGCGGTCGTGCCGGCCGGACTTGAGCAAACTGGGGGTGCGACCGAGGGCTTCAGTTTTGCAATATCCCGTCAGACGCTCGAATCCCGAATTCACGTACACGATCGTCCCGTCGCGATCGGTAATAATCACGTCGTCGGCGGACTGTTCGAGGGCGCTCGAGAGTTGTTGCAGTCGGACTTCGGCTTGTTTGCGATCGCTGATGTCGAGTAACGTGCCGATGGCGATGCTATCGCGACCTCTGCCTCGGTTGACGGGGGAACTGTGCGCCAACACCCAAGCGATGCGACCGTCGGGACGGACAAAGCGAAATTCCCAACTCAGGGTTTCCGTTCGGATGCGGTTCCAGTGTTGGAAAAAGCCATCGCGATCGTCGGGGTGAATTGCCGACATCCAACGACCGTCGTAGACCGCCGCCAACGGCAAACCGACGATATCGCACCAGCGTTGGTTGACGAAATCGATGCGCCCCCGTCCGTCTGTTTGAAAAATTCCCACGGGAGCGCCCGTCGTCAAGGTGCGATATCGGGCTTCGCGATCGCGTAGCGTTTCATAGGCTTGATTGAGGGCGATCGTGGCGATTTGCTGCTCGGTGATATCTTCCGTGACCCCGACGATGCGATGGGTTTCGCCAGTCTCGTCGCGCAGGGGAAAGGTACGGGTTCTCAACCAGCGTAGGGAACCGTTCGGCCGGACGATACGGTATTCGATCGCTAAATCGCGCTCTCGCATATTCTGCAATTGCATCCAAACGGCCTCGCGATCGTCGTGGTAAACGCACTCGACCCACAAATTGGGTCGGCCATAGAACGCTTCGGCTGGGTATCCCCAAATCGCTTGACAGGCTGGACTGATGTAAATGGCTTCGTCGAACCCTCCTGAATAGAGGAAAAATACGTCGCTGATGGCTTCTGCCATTTGGCGGAAGCGTTCTTCGCTTTCCCGCAAGGCGTCGAGAACCTCTTGGCGCTCGGTCACGTCGATGGCAATGCCGAGGACTCCCGAGACTTCGCCGTCGACGACTAAGGGAAATGTCGTGGTTTCAAAGATATGTTGGCATCCGCTGGGATCTTCGAGGATTTCTGGGTAACGCGTTTTCGTTCGTCGGTTGCGCGAGACTTCCAAATCCGACGCCCGCCACTGTTGGGCAATTTCTGGAGACGGTGCCAGGTCGATATCTCGACGGCCGAGGATGTCCTCGATACTCCGACCGAAGAAATCGGCCGTCGCTTGGTTGAGCAGGAGATAGAACCCGTCTCGGTCTTTGGCAAAAATGGGATGAGGGACGAGATCGATGATGTGGCGTAGAAAACGTTCGCTTCGGGCGAGGGAGTCGGCCAGGTAAGTCCGGGCGCGTTCGGTGTCGTTTTCAATGCTGCGATCGCTAACGGTATGGGCGAAGCCGATGACGTTTCCGTCGGCGTCGTCGAGTCGCTGGAGAATCCCCCAAGTCCAGAGGCGATCGCCGTTTTGTCGGACTTGCCAGTGTTCGTAATCGACCTGACCGAGCGATCGCGCCTGTTGAAGTAGCGTTCGGGGGGTGTCGGGGCTGGAAAACAAACGCTCGAACGACACTCCGACCATCTCTCTATCTCGATAGCCGTAAAGGTGAGCGGCCGTCGCGTTCCAAGTGAGGACGCGCCCCTCGAGGTCGAGCGTGTAGACAGCCGTGTCGCGAATGCCTTCGGCGATCGCTCGCAAGCGATCTTCGCTGAGGTTCAAAGCCCGTTCGACTTGCTGCAAGTCGGTCACGTCCCGCCCGATGGCTTGGAATTCGACGAGTTTGCCGTTGTCGTCGAAAATGCCTTGGTTCGTCCATTGCAGCCACCGTAGCGTGCCGTGACTGTCGATGACTTGGTGTTTGTGAACGTAGGTGGGGCGCTCGGGGGAAATGGTCTCGAGCATCTCGGTAATGTTCGGGCGATCGCTCGGCGGAATCAGCGTTAGAAAGTTCGTTCCGATGAGGGTTTCGCGGGAACGCCCGAAATAATAACAGTAGCTGAGATTGACGAACGTTAGGGTACAGTCGGGTAAAAACCGACAGATACAATCGGCTTGGGTGTCTACGATCGCTAAATATTGCGCTTCGCTCTGACGCAGCTTTTCGACAACGAACTGATATGCCTGACTCTGTTCGGTTGTATTCCGCTTGGAATTGATATTCATCGACCTGACACCTTTGACGGTCTGAACGGACTTTGTCGGTACGAGTGCTGTGGGTTAGCGTTCTCTGAACGCGAGTCTGGGTCGGAGGTGGGCGGATAGCATCCCTTGGCGTTGACTCCGAACGCCGTACCTTCGGGGTCGTCAACTGTGCGATGCGAGTCGATCGCTCTCGATCGCACTCACCTGTAAGCGTCGAAGCGATCGAACGGTCGGTTTGCCCGAATGCTTGTGACGATCGCGTCTGGGGGAGTGGTGTTGCTATTGCGCTCACGGCTCTTTCTGCTCGAATCGCTCAGACAAAGCCCGTGACGGTCGAGGCTTCCCCATGTTATCTATGATACCGAGCGAACTCGAGTCGGATGAAAGCAGGTCAGGGAAACTGGACGCGCGATCGCGATGCGAGCGTTTCGGGTTCGAGTAACGTTGCCGTTGCGTTGACGACGAGTTGGGCGCTTCCGGTGAAGAAGGCGCGATCGAGCGTCTCGGGGGTATCGCTGGGACGGTGATAGTTCGGATTGCGAAAGTTTGCGGTATCCGTCACCATCACCGCCGGGAGTCCCGCCAGCCAAAACGGAGCGTGGTCGCTTCGCAACAGGTCGGGAAACACTACGCCATCGAACGGAACCGTCAGCGTTTCGACGTCGGGTAAGTCTGTCCCTCGACGATCGGCCTCTCGGCGCTTGGAGAAGGCGGCGATCGATTCGGCTGCGGCGACGTTTCCCACCACGGCGAGAAACGTTCCCGTTTTGGGGAAGTCGCGCCCCAGTCCGGAGGGATAGGTTTGACAACCGACTTCGTAGCAGGCATACCCGGTCATTTCGAGGACGATCGCCCCTTGTAAGTCGGCGGTGGTCTCGGGAGCGACGAAATTCAGGCTTCCTAAGAGGCCGTCTTCTTCGCGATCGAACAGTACCAATGTCAAACGGCGTTGGTGGGTACGCGATCGCAAGACTCGCGCCAGTTCTAAGAGGGTCGCCACGCCGCTGGCGTTATCGTCAGCCCCTGGGGAGTCGGCAACGGTGTCGTAGTGAGCGCCGACGAGTACGGTTCCGGCGTCTGGGTCGGTTCCCGCCTGGGTGGCCACGACGTTCGCTCCGCCGTCGAAGGCTCGTAATTCGGGCGACCATCCCGCCTCTCTCAGCGCGTTTAAGAGATACTGACGGACTCGGCGACGATCGCGACGGTCGTTCCGGGGAAAGGCGAGGGCTTCGACGTGGCCGAACAGGCGATCGCCGTCGATTTGGGGCATCTCGACAGCGTTCTCTGAGGCGACGGTATGACTAACGGTACTGGCGATCGCGCCGAGGACTCGTCCTCCCGTTGCCAGATCGGGTAACGACACGGTTAAGGGGTCGTGGATTCGGGTGCAGCCCAACAGCACGACCGTCCAAAACCCGACGATCGCGAGACTGACACGAAACACTCGCGGCATCGACAACGCTCCGATCTTCAGATGCAATTGTCTACCCAGGAGGCGATCGCGGGGTCTGCCGCGCTCTCCCGTCGCGTCGCGGCTGGCATCTCGTTCACAACGGCTCGAAATCGAGCGATCGCCCGAAGGGAAAGGATGCCTTTGAAGAAACTCGAAATGTTGAGAATCGAGAGATTGTTATACGGCTCTATCGGTCTCGATCGCGAGCAAATCCCTGTTTTCTTCATTTTTTATGAAAGCGTTTTTTGAAAAAAATAGTCACTCCATTTTAGCACGATTCTCTTTTTAATTCGGATTTATATTGAGTGACTGCGTTCTTTAAGATACGTTGCAAAATAAGCTGAAGCTTGCTCGACATCGGGGTGATACCGTTCGGAAAATTCCAAAATTCGGGCGTCTACGCGCCGGGTTTTGGCAATTTGTTTTAACTCGACAAACATCAAAAACTCAGCCACACCGCGACCGATGGTTTCGAGAACGTCACTGTAATTCCATAAGATTCGCCCCCGAAACTCACTTTTCAATTCTGCTTCGAGGAACTGACGCACGCTTTCCTCGTAAGGTCGGCGATCGAACTGCACGATCGCCTCAGATACAGTCGGAGGAAACGGGCTGTTGAGGCGATCGCCGATGCAAACCGCCGCCACGTCCGCCGCCAAATCGGGAAACGAGGCATCGGCAGCCAGCGCCTCGTCCAACGAAGAAAACCGGCGATTGCGGTAGTCCACGACCGCTTGACCGAGATCTCCAGCCCAAGAACTGTGTTTTCCCGTCCAGCGGGTCGCGGCGTCGAACCACTGCGCCCAAGGCGGTAAGCGCAACTGGTCGGACAGCGAGGCGACGAAGTGGGCGAAGTCCGTCACTTGACCGGCTAGAGACACCGTTAAATCTAGGCGATTGTCGAGATGAGGTTGACGAGAGAACGTCGCGATATCGAACAGCATTTCCGTATAAGACGGTCGCGTGTGACGTCGCAGTCGGTTCGCGATTTCGTGAGGAGAGGCGTCGGGATACTGCTGTTCGGTCTCTCGCACGAAGGCGATCGCGACCTCGAAATTGCGTTGGCGTGCGTCCTCGGCGTCCATGTCTGGCACTCGTTTTCAATCGAACTCTTGTTTGACTATAAATCAAGGCAGACGCAAACTGTTACGCTGGAAAGCAGCAGGTTTTACCGTTCGAGACAGTCCGATGGAATACTTAGTTGCCGTTTTACCCGATCGCATCCAAGCGGAAGCCGCCTATACAGAACTCGAAAAAGCGGGTTTGCCCTCAGACACCCTCGCGATTCTGGGGGCGGGTTACAAAAGTGCTGACGAGTTCGGACTCATCGACCCCAACGAAACCGCCAAACGACGGGCGCTGCAAATGGTAACGTGGCTCGTTCCCTTTGGATTTTTTGGGGGATTTGCGTTCGATACGATTACAGGATTGCAGACGTTTCCTTGGGCGGGTGTCGTGGGAAATCAGATTATCGGCGGTTTCTTGGGCGCGATCGCCGGTGCGATGGGTGGTGTGTTCGTTGGAGGCGGCGTCGGTGCCATTATCGGCGCAGGAGACGCCCTACCCTACCGCAATCGCCTGCGTCGCGGAAAATATATCGTCGTCGTCAGCGGTTCGCGATTTCAGATTCAAGAGGCCACCCCTATTCTGCGACGCTTCAAACCCGAAAGTTTACAAGGCTATCAAGAAAATAATTGAGAGTCGATCGCTGTCTCTTTATTCCCCGTTCCCCGTTCCCTATTCCCCATATGCTACCGAGAGACGAATTATTAAATAGTGTCGAAAATCGAGAGGCTGTAGCAAAGATTCTCGATCGCGCCGAAGATGCGTTGAAAACTTGGGAAATTGCCCAGACCGATTTTCTATCGCCGCCGGAATTGATGGAAGCCCTCGAGATATTTTCTCGCTTGACCGAGGTTCGTGCTGTCGCCTGGGGGGGATATCCACAAGCCGAACGCCAGCGACTCGCGATCGCGCGATCGGAACTTCCCCTCGATACCGCGAACGTGGAAGTCGTCGCCGTTGAAATTGCGGGAAATTTTCTCTTCGACACCGCCACACACCGAGATTTCCTCGGGGCGATGTTGGGAACGGGAATCGTGCGGGAGAAAACCGGGGATATTCTCGTGTTGGGAGAACGAGGCGCTCAGGCGATCGTGGTTCCCGACCTCGTAGAATTTTTAGAGATGAATTTGACGCAAGTGCGATCGGTTCCGGTGAAAACCCAGGCGATCGCCCTGACAGAATTGCGCGTTCGTCCCCCGAAGAAGAAGGAAATGACTACGGTAGAAGCGTCGATGCGTCTCGATGCGATCGCTTCGGCGGGATTTGGAATGTCTCGCAGTAAGATGTCATCGCTGATTAGTAGCGGTGACGTGCGTGTGAATTGGAAAGAAGCCAAACAGTCGAGTTACACGGTGAAATCCGGCGATCTCATCGCGATTCGAGGAAAAGGACGTTTGGAAGTGGGAGAAGTGGCGATGACGAAGAAACAACGCTACCGCGTACAGTTAACGCGCTTGCGTTAGGACATCCTCCGACACCTCCCCTTAGCAAAGCGAAATTGCAAGGATTTCCACCCTTGGAGTTTGAGCCAGAATCAATTTTTTGAAGTTTCCCGAACATTGACTCGTCGGTAAATTTCCCGTAGCGAAATCTGAAACGCGATCGCTCTCAATTGAATTTCATCATCAGGGTTTCGATATTCCGTCAGTAACCATTGATTTTCCGAGGTTTTAGAAAACTGTTTGACGCGGTATTCGTACTGACAGATGAGGAGATATTCGCGAAACTGAGGGAGCGATCGATAGAAATCAAACTTATCCCCTTGGTCGTAATTGCGCGTTGAATTCGACAACACCTCAACAATTAACGTCGGATTAATAACCGTCGTCGTTCCCGTTCCTTCGTAAATCGGCTCCCCTTCAATGACCATGACATCGGGATAAGTGTACTGTCGATATTCGGGAATCCACAGTTTGACTTCTCCCAAATACACCTCGTAATCGATATCACCGATGCTGAGGGGAAATTTGCGGCAAAAGTTCAACGCAATTTTATTGTGGTTGGTCGTCCCTCCTGCCATTAGCACAATTTCCCCATCTCGATATTCATGTTTGTCTTCGGACTGTTCTTCCAGTTCGAGATATTCTTGTGGCGTATAATATCGGGTTTGAGTTTGAGTTTTCATAACAAATGATTTAAGATTTTATTGATTTTACATTTTTCAAAAATGTAATTAAAATTCAAAAAAAATTCAGCAAAAATTGAAATTTGTTGAATTTACTTTTTGTAAATTTCTCGACGGTGTCCAATTTGAATAACGGAAACCCGTAAAATGCGATCGAAAATTTGATAGATGATGCGATAGTCACCAACTCGAACTCGATAAGTTTCCTCTTCTCCCGATAGTTTTTTTACCCCTAGGGGACGAGGATCGATCGCTAACGCTTCGAGTTTTTTGAGGATTCGATTCCGAATCGGCTTTTCAAGTTTTTTAAGCTGTCGCTGTGGAGCAGCTTTTAACTCGACAATATAGCTCACAACTGCACCCTAGTCATCCAATTCGCGTTTGAATTCCTCAAGCGTCATCGTCTCACCGTCATCACTTTCTTCCTTCGCCTTCCGAACGGCTGCTAAATCAATTTCATCCTCAACTTGTTCGTACATCCGCAAGAAAAACTCAAACGCCTCTATAGAAATGGTTGCGGCGACAGCTTCTCCGTCTTCTGTCAAAACAACCCAATCGTCGTTTTCTCGGATTCCTTGTAAAATTTCTCTGAATTTGTCCCGAAATTCCGTAATACTAACTCGAACGACTTCGTGACGATCGAACTGTGACGTGGCTTTTGCGAACGTCGAATCCATAACCCCAAATTTTCCAAAGACTTCTTTAAAATTGTAAACCCAGAAACCCAAACTGATTTGCTACCGTAGAAGCAACCTCTTATCGAGAGCCATCAGCAACCATGAACCTCGAACAGCGGATTGCCCAAACCTTCAGCATGAGCGAGACGGTGTGGCAGCGACACGCCAACCCCTGGAGCGTTTGGACTCGAACCACGGTTCTACCCTTGTTATTAGCGGCGATTTGGAGTCGGGTATGGCTGGGATGGTGGGCGATGGTTCCCGTGGCGTTATCCCTCTTCTGGATGTGGTTTAATCCCCGCCTGTTCGAGAAACCCGCCTCTACGGATAACTGGGCGTCGAAAGCCGTTCTCGGCGAGCGAGTGTGGCTCAACCGCGACGAAATCCCCGTTCCTCGCCACCACCGCAACGCACCCAACGTCCTCAACAGCATTTCAGCGTTGGGGCTTCCCTTCCTGGTTTGGGGATTGGTAGTGTTGAATCTTTGGAGCGTACTGCTAGGGACTTGTCTCGTCTTATGCGGGAAGTTTTGGTTTCTCGATCGCATGGTTTGGCTGTACGAAGACATGAAAGATGCCTCGCCAGACTATCGCAGTTGGCTGTATTAAATAACAGTTAGCGCCCGCGATCCAAACTCACCGGTCCCGAACCGAAATAAAACGCCATCAACAACCCACCCAGTAACCCGAGATTTTTGAAAAACGCGGTGGTTTGTTCGGGATCGGTGGGATTGTGAAAGACGATCGTGGCGGGGATGAGAAACAGAATTAACAGAATCGTTCCGATGCGAACTTTGTACCCGAGAACCAGGGACAAGCCACCGAGGAGCTGAAACACGATGGTTCCGACGAGCAGCACTTCCGGGATCGGCAACCCGCGATCGCCCATCATTTGAGCGGTTGCAGCAAATCCCATAATTTTACTGATTCCCGCTCTCAGAAAGATGGTAGCGAGGCAAATACGCGCGACGAGTGGGATGTAGTTCATGGGGTTTGTTATGGCTTGCAATAGGTTTGTGTGGGAATACTGACGTAGCTCTCTGGCTCTTTATTTCCTTCGTAAATCGCTAAAAACTGTTCTTCAATATCTTCAAGCACTGCACCGTCATAGTACATCATCCTACAATCTAAACACACTTCTACAGGTGTATTTTGGACAATTAGATGTTTTCCTTGATAACTGTAAAGATAATCAATTCGCCGTTCTTTAAGTCTAGAAATTCCGCAACCGTTACAGTTATCTTGTTTCATACAACATTATTCTTAAAATTCAGAGCGTAGATTGGGTAGAGTTTACGAAACCCAACAGCAACCAGCTTTACTTGAAAAGCCGTTGGGTTACGCTTTCGCTAACCCAACCTACGCCATCCCTTCAAACTAGGCGCTGAAGTATTTCGCCACTGGATGATACACCACAAACGCCGTTGTAGACTGTTCGGGATACAACTGTTCGCTTTCGTCCATATACATTCCGATGCGATCGACTCCCATCAACTCCAACTGACGGTATTGATCGGAAACCTTCGGACACGCAGGATAGCCAAAACTGTATCGCGAACCCTGGTGGCGTTGCGCCAAAACATCCCGAACGTTGTCCGGTTCTAAATGTCCGTACCCTAACTCGCGGCGAATCTTCGCGTGAATCCATTCCGCCATCGCTTCCGCCACCTGAACCGCCATCCCGTGATAGTACAAATAATCGGTGTACTCGTTCGCGGCAAACAGTTTGTTTGCGAATTCTGTGGCAATATGACCCACTGTCACTGCTTGCATCGGAAAGACATCGATTTGTCCGCTTTCTTTCGGCGCGAAAAAGTCCGCAATACACAGACGACGCATCGATTTCTGACGGGGGAAGGTAAAGGTAGCGACGGGTTCGGTTAACTGTCCCGATTCCGCGTCTTCGGGTTTATAGAGATGCAGCGAGTTTCCTTCCGATTGACAGGGGAAATAGCCGTAAACGAGCTGAGGGTGCAGCAAGTTTTCCTCGAGGATTCGTTTTTTCCAGGTGTCCAAAATCGGATAAACCGTTTCTTGTAAAAACGCGTCGTACTCTTCCCGAGACTGTTCGCGAGGTTTGCGGAACTGCCACTGACCCGCAATCAAGGCTTGTAAGTCCAAATACCAGTACAATTCCTCGAGGGGAATGTCTTCCGGTTGCAGGATTTTCGTTCCCCAAAACGGCGGTTTCGGACGTGCAATATCCACATCTACCGCTTCGGAACGTCGCGTATCGACTTCGATGGATTCGGCAGCTTGGGTTTTTTCTGGGTCTGACTTCTTCGCAGCGGCGTCTGTGGTTTCAACGACTTCAGCTTGACCGTTTTCTTCGTTTAAGAAGCCTTTCAAATCGTCCCAATTGCCATCCGCCTTCGCTGGCATTAACTTGTCCATAAAGTGTAAGTCAGCAAAAGCATCTTTGCCGTAAACCACTCGTCCTTTATAGGAATTCTGACAATCTTCATTGACGAATTTGGGTGTCAACGCTGCACCGCCGAGAATCACGGGGACGGTAATGCCTTCTTCGTTGAAGACTTCTAAATTGTCTTTCATGAAGGCAGTGGATTTCACTAACAACCCACTCATAGCAATACAGTCGGCGTTGTGTTCGCGGTAGGCACGAATGATGTTTTCAACAGGTTGCTTGATGCCGAGGTTGACGACTTTGTAGCCGTTGTTCGAGAGGATAATATCGACGAGGTTTTTGCCAATGTCGTGAACGTCCCCTTTTACAGTGGCGATTAAGAAGATGCCTTTTCCGCTGTCGTCAGCGTCTTCTTTATCCATGTAAGGTTCGAGATATGCCACCGCCGCTTTCATGGTTTGCGCCGACTGCAACACAAACGGAAGCTGCATTTGTCCCGAACCGAACAACTCACCGACGACTTTCATGCCGTCGAGGAGGAAAACGTTAATAATTTCGAGTGGTGGATACTGTTTGAGTGCAGTTTCCAGGGATTCCTCTAAGCCGATCCGTTCGCCATCGATGATATGTTGTTTTAACCGTTCTTCGATAGGAAGATTTTCATCGATTTGTTTGGTTTTCTTCGCCGATTTCCCTTCAAAGAGGGTGGTGAGGACACCGAGGGGATCGTAGGTGCAAACGTCTCCGTCGAATTCGCGGCGATCGTAAATGAGATCGCGACAGATTTTTTGGTGTTCGGGATCGATTTTCGCCAAGGGTAAAATCTTACTGGCGCTGACGATCGCCGAATCCAATCCGACTTCCATTGCATCGTGGAGAAAGACGGAGTTGAGGACTTGTCGCGCGGCGGCGTTCAAGCCGAACGAGATGTTTGAAACGCCGAGGGTAATATGACACTCTGGAAGCTCTTCGCGAATTCGGCGAATGGCTTCGATGGTGGCTTTTCCGTTTTCGCGGTCTTCTTCAATCCCCGTCGAAATGGGAAGTGCCAGGGGGTCGAAAAAGATTTCTCGCGCCGGAATTCCGTATTCAATGGCGGCGTAATAAGCGCGTTTGGCAATCTCAAATTTTTTCTCGGCGGTTCGCGCCATCCCGTCTTCGTCGATGGTGCCGACGACAATTCCCGCACCGTATTTTTTGGCCAGTTCTAAAACTTTATAAAATCGCGGTTCGCCATCTTCGTAGTTGGTGGAGTTGAGAAGGCATTTACCTCCGGCGACTTTCAACCCCGCTTCCATTTTCTCCCACTCCGTCGAGTCGAGCATTAATGGAAGTTTGTTGCTCACCAGACGTGACACCAATTCGTGCATATCGCGAACGCCGTCGCGTCCCACGTAGTCCACGTTAACGTCGAGAATTTGTGCGCCTTCTTTTTCTTGCGCTCTGGCTAAGGCAATTAGGCCATCCCAATCTTCGTTGTTGAGGAGAGTTCTTGCTTTTTTCGACCCGCTGGCGTTGAGGCGTTCGCCGATAATGAGAAACGAGTTGTCCTGTTCGTAGGTTTGGGTATTGTAAATCGAGGCCGCCGAGGGTTCGTAATGGGGGTGGCGCTCTTTGGGTTTGAGAGTTTTGGAAATCTCAGCTAAGGCGGCGATGTGTTCGGGTCGGGTTCCGCAGCATCCGCCGATAATTTGCACGCCTAAGTCCTCGATGAAGTGCATCAGGGACATCTTCAGTTCGAGGGGGGTGAGTTTGTAGTGCGCTTGACCGCCGATGTTTTCGGGAAGTCCGGCGTTGGGAATACAGGAAACCACAAAGGGGGAATGTTCCGATAAGTACCGGATGTGGTCTTTCATCAAGTCGGGGCCGGTGGCGCAGTTGAGACCCAGGATATCGATATTGTAGGGTTCGAGGATGGTCAACGCCGCGCCGATTTCGGAGCCGACGAGCATGGTTCCGAAGTCTTCGATGGTGACGGAGACCATGATGGGACGGCGTTCTCCTTTTTTGGCGAAGACGTCTTCGATCGCGTTGAGTGCGGCTTTGATTTGCAGAACGTCTTGGCAGGTTTCGACGAGAAATAAGTCTACACCACCGTCGTAGAGTCCTTCGGCTTGGATGGTGTAGGCATTATGCAGCGTGTCGAAGTCGATATGTCCCAGGCTGGGAAGTTTGGTACCGGGCCCCATCGAACCAGCGGCGAAGCGAGGTTTGTCGGGGGTGGAGTATTCGGCGGTGATGTCTTTGGCCAGTTTGGCGGCGGCTTTGTTGAGGTCGTAAGCTTTGTTAGCTAGGTCGTATTCGGCGAGGACGAATGGAGTTCCGCCGAAGGTGTCAGTTTCGATGACGTCGGCACCGGCTTCGAGGAAGGCGCGATGGACTTTGGCGACAGCGTCGGGTTTCGTGTGAACGAGGTATTCGTTACAGCCTTCGTATTCGGGGCCGCCAAAGTCCTCGGCGGAGAGGTTCTGTACTTGCAGGTTGGTTCCCATTGCGCCGTCGAACACGAGAACGGGACGCTCGGGACTGTGGAGTCGATCGAGGAAGGCGCTATTCATAAACCAAGTCACACATAAGGAGTAGCTTTACAATTTTACATGGCAGTTTGAGGCGAGGTCTGTTACAGAGGGGCGAAGTAGATGGGATGATGGGAAAATTCGGGAACGAGAGGCGATCGCGACTCGAGGGGAGTCAAATCGTGGTAGGAAAGATCTAGAAAAGATGTTTCGGCTACAGTTTGTGCCAACGCGGTAAGGGTAAATACTCCTTAAACTCGACTCGATTCGTGGGGATCGGTTCTCGCTCTGTTTGTTCTAACATAAGGCTTGACGGAAATTATGACCTCTACTTCGACGTTCCAGTTTTCGCGGCGGCGGGTTCTTCAACTGTTGTCTGGCGTGACTGGAGGACTTGTCTTACACGCTTGCACGTCCCCCGATCCCGAGGGAGCTGAGACGACCCCGACCGAAATGATGTCTTTGTCTGTCGGTTCGACGGTTTGGATCGGACTTACGCCGCTGTTTATTGCCCAAGATAAGGGATTTTTTCGAGAATTAGGTCTCGAGGTAGAATTCAAAAGCTTTGGTGCCAATTCCGACTATGTGGCGGCGTTTCTTGCCGGACAAATCGATGCAGTCGCACCCGTCACCTCTGAGGTGGTGTCCTTAGCCGCGAAAGAGAAAGATTTTCGCATCGTGTTAGTCGAGGATACCTCCATCGGCGGCGACGGAATTTTGGCACGAAATCGCATTGAGAGTATCGAGGCGTTTAAAGGAGAACGCATCGCCGTCGATCGCGGCGGCGTCAGTCACTTTTTCTTACTTCAGGTGTTGGAGGAGGTAGGACTATCGGAGTCAGACGTGACACTCGTGAACGCCGATCCTCCCTCAGCAGCGGCGGCGTATCAGGCTGGAAACATTGATATTGCAGTGACTTACGCACCGTTTATGCAGCAGGCGAACGAGGCGCAGGAAGACGGACGTATTATTTACGATTCCTCGAAAATGCCGATGGCGATCGCCGACGTTTATGCGTTCGATCGCGAATTTCTCGAGGCGAATCCTCAAATCGCCGAAGCTTTTGTCAAAGGAATTTTTAAAGGATTGTCGTTCCTCGAAACGAACCCCGAAGAAGGGTTAGAAATTGCCGCCAAGCAGTTTGAAGTGACTCCAGAGGCGTTAGCTGCCGATCTCAAAGGGATTCAATTTCCCGACGCCGAGATGAATTTGGAAATGTTAGGCGATCCCCAAAGCAATCTATATTTACTCAAATCCCTAACCAATTTGGCAGAATTTTTAAAGAGTCAAGGTCAAATCGATACGATTCCCGATCTCGAGCCGTTGTTAGAACCCAAGTTCGTCGAAGCGGTTCTTGAAGAAGGATCGTGATGTAGCGACCGCCACCAGCCTTTTACAGTGAGCAGTCAACAGTGTTTTAGTCACCAGTGAAGACAGTTCACAGATAACAGCTTCTCCCCCTCTCCCCCTCTCCCCTTC
>NZ_JAQNCQ010000243.1:0-8723 GCF_028368005.1 Geitlerinema sp. CS-897
ATGAGAGTTCAGTTCTTCAACAAACTTAAACTCTTTTCTGAGTCGCGTGTTGTACCGAAATAGCTCAGCTTTCCCCACGCCTCGATTGTCCATCCAGTAACGCAGGGCTTTGTTGCGAACGAACTGAGCCGTCCGAATTGCCTCGTCGATGGCTTGAACTTGGTGAGGCTTGGGCTTAACTTTGTATTCGAGGACAAACACGACTTGATACCCATTATCATAGTATCATTTTACCGCAGCTAGGCTGAAGCGGTCTCTGAGCGAAGCCGAAGAGCCGCAACATCTCTCACCCCGCCCTGGAAGGACGGGGCTTGTTGGCGTCCCGGTCACCAGTCACCAGTCACCAGTCACCAGTCACCAGTGAGGCGATGAGGGGAAACCTGTTCCCTGTTCGCAGAAAAAGAGTCGCTCCAAATTGGAACAACTCTTTTACAATTAAAACGGGCTAGGAGGGATTCGAACCCCCGACACCGTGGTCCGTAGCCACGTGCTCTAGTCCACTGAGCTACAAGCCCTTTCGTGACTCGCAAACCGCGCTCGTCACTAGATTTACATCTTAACAGAGATTTCTGGATGAGACAACCCCCCGAACCGAAAAAAATTCTAACCCATCTCGACGAGGGCGGTGACGCCCGGATGGTAGACGTTTCGGACAAATCCCCCACAGTAAGAGAAGCTGTAGCCGCCGGAGTCATTCGCATGAAACGGGAAACCCTCGAAGCGATCGAATCGGGAAACGCGCCCAAAGGGGACGTTCTCACCACTGCCAAACTGGCCGGAATCCTCGCCGCCAAACAAACCTCTCAACTGATTCCCCTATGTCATCCGCTTCCGCTGACGAAAATTGACGTGCGAATCAGCCCCGATTCCGAAATTCCGGGTTATCGCCTCGAAGCGACCGTTAAAACGAAAGCTGAAACGGGTGTAGAGATGGAAGCCCTCACTGCCGTCTCCGTCGCCGCCCTCACGCTGTACGATATGGCCAAAGCCCTGGAAAAAACGATGGAAATTGAAGGGATTCGTTTAGTGAAGAAAACTGGCGGAACGGGAGAGGGGGAGAGGGGGAGAAGGGGAGACTAAGGAAGAAACTGTTACTTGTTAACTGTCTTCACTGTTCACTGCTAACTGTAAAAGTTCCCCGTTCCCGATTCCCCGTTCCCGATTCCCCGTTCCCGATTCCCGATTCCCGATTCCCGTTCCCTGTTCCCCGTTCCCTGTTCCCTCTCAATTATCAATTATGTTAATTCCACCTGGATTCGAGCAAAAATCGATCGAAACGTCCCTCGGACGTATGGCGTATTACACGGCCAGCGGGGAAATGTGGACGATCGCACCGTCAGAAACGCCCTCGCCAACCCTCGTGTTCCTTCACGGACTGGGGGGCGGTTCCTCGGCTTACGAATGGTCGAAAGTGTATCCCGCCTTCGCCTCGCGATATCGGATTCTCGCTCCCGATTTAATAGGCTGGGGGCGATCGCACCATCCCGAACGAGACTATAAACCCGAAGATTACATCACGACCATCGGTGAATTTTTAGAGCAAACCTGCGAGGGAGCGGTGACGGTTATCGCGTCGTCTCTGACCGCTGCATTTACCATCCGAGCGGCCATCGATCGCCCCGAAGCGTTTAAATCCCTGATTCTCACCAATCCCAGCGGCTTGTCCGACTTCGGAAACGATTACAACAACACCTTTTTCGCCCAACTGGTGAAAACGCCCCTGCTCGATCGCCTCCTGTACACCACGGCGATCGCGACCTCCGGTGGAATTCAGTCGTTTCTCGAACAACGCCAGTTCGCCGAACCCAACCGAATTTACAACGAAATCGTCAAAGCCTATCTCGAATCGGCCACGCAACCCAACGCCGAATACGCCGCCTTATCCTTCGTTCGCGGCGACTGCTGCTTCGATTTGGCTCGCTATCTTCCCCAACTGACGGTTCCCACCGCCATGCTCTGGGGCAAACAAACCCAATTCGTCAGTTACGATGTCGGAAAACGCCTGGCCGACCTCAATCGCGACGCGGTCAAACAGTTTGAAGTTCTCGAAGACGTGGGTTTGACGCCTCAACTGGAACTCCCCGCTGTCACCGTCGGACTCATCGAGCGATTTTTGCGTCAATTGGAGTCCAATTCTTAACAATCCTCGATCGACGAGCAACATTCGAGGCTCGCTGATAGTATCGTAAGGAAACGGAAGAAAGAACAGGCGATCGGCATGGTCAATCCCACTCCCCCCGAACCTCCCTCCTCCCGACGCGTCAGTCGCGACGAGTGGATCGCGATCTTTATCGCCCTCGGCGTCATGGGCGGTATCGGAGTTTGGGCGCTGGGCGATCGCGATCGCACTTGGACTCTCGTAGAAACCGCTCCGTCCGACGCGATCGCCTCCCCGAGCGAACCTCGTCAGGAGTCCGAGAGCGAAACCGAAACGGAAACCCCAACTGGCGAGATCGCCTTCGACCTCGGAGAACCCGAGACCGACACCCCCGACCCCGAAACCGAAGCCGAATCCGATACTGAAAGCGGGCGACAGAGCGATCGGGAGATCGCTTCGACTCCCGCTTCAGAACGAGACCCCAACCGCGACGCGTCCGGCGATACAGAAGGCGCGTTTCCCACCTCTTCCCCCGAACCCATCTCTCCCGAGACGACGTTAGAGACGACTCCCGAACCTCCAACCCCCGAGACGCCGACCGAAACCGCCACCGCTCCCCCCGCCCAAGTCGATCCGAACCTAGCCGAACCGGGAACTCCCATCGGCTTCGTCGACGTTCCCGAAGAGTACTGGGCGAAACCCTACATCGACGCCATGTCCGCCCGGAATCTTGTCGAAGGCGTCGAAGAAAACCGCTTCGCCCCCGAAGAACCCGTGACTCGAGCGCAGTTCGCCGCCTTAATCGGACGAATCTTTGAAGGACGAACCTCCTCGAGCGAGGCGATCGCCTTTAACGACATTTCTGGCGAATACTGGGCGGTCGAAGCGATTAACGAAGCCGTGCGACTGGGATTTCTCAAAGGCTATCCCGGTCAGGTGTTCCAACCCGAACAACCCGTTACTCGCTTTGAAGTGTTGCTGTCGCTCAGTTCTGGGTTAGGACTCGAGAGTCCTGAAAATCCCGACGCCGTCTTGGGCGACTATACCGACCGCGACACCGTCCCCGACTGGGCGAAACCCGCCGTAGCGGCCGCTGTCAACGCCGGACTGCTCGGCGCGTACCCCGACAACCGAGAACTCGACCTCGATCGCGCCGCGACCCGAGCTGACGTCACGGCCATCGCCTACCGCGCCCTCGTCCAGGCCGGAGAAGCCGAAGCGATCGAACCCGCGAATCCTCAGTAAATTAAGGATCGTGCTGAATTTTACAGAATCGATCGAGATCGACACTGCGTATCGCGTCGCGCTTTCCGATAATATAGGACAGGACTAGCGCGAGCCAGTCCGAGTCAAACGGTTGTGTCGGTTGTCTGAAACGGGGAACCCGCCGAATACTCGGAAGTGCCTCAGTTGAGTTCGGACTGTGGCTTCGCCATTTATCGAGGACGTACACGATGAGTCAAGAAACAGTTTTTGAAAAAGTTAAAAGCATTGTCGCCGAGCAACTCGAAATCGACGATCCCGACACCATTAAGCCCGAATCCCACTTCGCGAACGATTTGGGAGCCGATTCTCTCGACGTTGTCGAATTGGTCATGGCGTTAGAAGAAGAATTCGATATCGAAATCCCCGACGAAGACGCTGAAAAGATGGTGACGATCCAAGCAGCCGTCGATTATCTTTGCGAAAAATCCCCCGTCGCGAAAGCTTAAACACGACAAGTTATCGATCCGCGATCGCTAGAGCTGAGTTCCAGGGATTCGCTTCCCCCACGAATCTCAGTTCTCGATCGCTCCTCTATTTTTTCTTTACGGTACAAGGCATTGGTTGGGTTTGACACTCCCACGAATTCTATTCGTGGGATTCTTGGCTCAACCATCCGACTTACGCACTTGGCTCGGAAGCCAAATGCTCAGAGGTCGAGATCGCGCCGGTGCGTTTCGCATCCCCCCAACCCCCCTTGGTAAGGGGAACTAAGGGGGGATACCTGTTCCGGTCTGCCCGACCGTACAGTGGAGTCAAAAATTCTGAATCTTCGTGCTTGACGCTTGAAGCTTTTACCCACACGAGCTGTTTTCCGCGTGGAACCGCCAAACTTCCGTTTTTAAGGTTCTCACCCTTCGATGCCAGGTTTTTTGTGAGGTTAGCTACCTGTGCCTCAAATAGAATTGTAGCCTCGAAGCTTAAAAGCTTCAACGCGTTCGTCCCACGCTTGAAAGACGTGGGCTTTGCTCCCATTTCTGTAAAATCCCTCGACACTGACTGACATCATGACCAACTTCAAACCGAAACGTGTTGTGGTAACAGGTCTCGGTGCTATTACGCCGATTGGCAACACTGCCGAAGACTTTTGGCAGGCGGCGATCGATGGGCGTAGCGGTATCGGGCAGATTACCCATTTCGACCCGTCAAAACACGCTTGTCGCATCGCCGGAGAAGTCAAAGGGTACGATCCTCACGACTATATCGATCGTAAAGAGGCGAAACGCATGGCTCGTTTCGCTCAGTTTGCGGTGTCAGCCAGTCAGCAAGCACTTGCCGATGCAAAGTTCACCATCGACGACTTAAACGCCGAACAAATCGGCGTCATCATCGGAACGGGAGTCGGCGGGCTGAAAGTGATGGAAGACCAACAGGAAACCTACCTCGCTCGCGGTCCGTCTCGCGTCAGCCCCTTCACCGTACCCATGATGATCGCCAACATGGCCGCCGGACTGACTGCCATTCATACCGGCGCTAAAGGGCCGAATTCCTGCCCCGTGACCGCCTGTGCCGCCGGATCGAACGCCGTTGGGGATGCCTTTCGCCTGATCCAGCAAGGGTATGCCCAAGCCATGTTATGCGGCGGAACTGAAGCCGCCGTTACGCCCCTGGCTGTCGCTGGATTTGCTTCGGCTAAAGCCCTCTCGACGCGCAACGACGAACCCAGCCGCGCCAGCCGTCCCTTCGATGCGGAACGCGACGGATTCGTGATGGGCGAAGGAGCGGGCGTTCTCTTGCTCGAAGAACTCGAGTTCGCTTTGAGTCGAGGGGCAAAAATTTACGGGGAAATCATCGGGTACGGCATGACCTGCGATGCCTATCACATGACCTCACCGGTTCCCGGTGGTGCTGGCGCAGCCCGCGCGATTCAATTAGCTTTGAAAGATGCCGGCCTCGTTCCCGCCGACGTGAGTTACGTCAACGCTCACGGAACGAGTACTGCGGCCAACGACCGCACTGAAACCGCCGCACTGAAAACTGCTCTCGGGGAAGACTGCGCGAGAAACATCGTTATCAGTTCGAGCAAGTCGATGACGGGGCATTTGTTAGGTGGAGCCGGTGGCATCGAAGCTGTCCTGTCCGTGTTGAGCGTGGCTCGCGATCGCGTCCCGCCGACGATCAACCTCGAAAATCCCGACCCCGACTGCGACCTCGACTACGTACCCAAGCAAAGTCGATCGCATACGGTAAACGTGGCCTTGTCGAACTCTTTCGGCTTCGGCGGTCATAACGTAACGCTCGTGTTTAAAAAATACCAATAACATCATCAAAACGGGGTCGATAGACTCGTTTCGAGCGGCCTCTTGCCCCCCGATCCCCATAATGGGATGATGGGGACGAAAGAACTCACTCTGATGGCGATCGCGATCGTCGAAACCGCTTTGTCGCCTCTCGACACGACGATCGCCGCAGCGAAACGATATCGTCGAACCGTTTATGAGATCCTCGTGCGAAACGGCACGTCGAATCGGTATGGTGCTGGCAACTCCCAACCCGACAGAGCCACGTTGAAATCTTAGAGAAATCTGGGGTTTCGCTCGCTCGATCGGCAGTTTGCATTTTGCCAGCCTGCTCGATAAAACCGCGAGATCGAATCGGTGTGAAATGGGAAAAGGTCTCTGGAGTTTCTCGCTGTAAAAACGGAGCGATCGCCCGACAAGCAGCCCGAGAATCATTCCGACTCGAAAGACTTTCACCCCATTTTACAGAAACAGAAAACGGGTCGTACCCAGCCCCGAGCAAACCGTTGTCAAGAAGATAGAAACTATGGCCGTAGCCACCCAATCCCTCGAAGAACTCTGCATTAATGCCATTCGCTTTCTCGCCATCGATGCCGTCGAAAAAGCGAAATCCGGCCACCCCGGTTTACCGATGGGCGCTGCCCCCATGGCCTTCGTGCTGTGGGATCGCTTCATGCGGTTCAACCCCAAAAATCCCCAATGGTTCAACCGCGATCGCTTCGTTCTCTCCGCCGGTCACGGTTGTATGCTGCAATACGCCCTGCTTTACCTGACGGGCTACGATAGCGTCGGCCTCGATGACATCAAAAATTTCCGTCAGTGGGGATCTGTCACCCCAGGACACCCGGAAAACTTTGAAACCGCAGGCGTCGAAGTGACCACCGGCCCCTTGGGGCAGGGAATCGCCAACGCAGTGGGTCTGGCCATGGCGGAAGCGCACCTGGCCGCTCGCTTCAACAAACCCGATTGCACCCTCGTCGATCACTACACCTACGTCATTCTCGGCGACGGCTGCAACATGGAAGGAGTCTCGGGCGAAGCTTGCTCTTTGGCCGGACACTTAGGGCTGGGTAAACTGATCGCCCTCTACGACGACAACCACATTTCCATCGACGGTTCCACCGATATCGCCTTCACCGAAGACGTTGCCAAACGCTTCGAGGCTTACGGCTGGCACGTCCAACACGTGGAAAACGGCAACACCGACCTCGACGCCATAGACAAGGCGATCGAAGCCGCCAAGCAAGTGACGGACAAACCGTCCTTGATTAAAGTCACCACCACCATCGGTTACGGCTCTCCCAACAAAGCTGACACCGCAGGCGTCCACGGGGCTGCCTTGGGCGCTGATGAAGTGGCCGCCACCCGCGAGAACCTCGGCTGGAATCGCGACCCCTTCGACGTTCCCGAAGACGTTCTCTCTCACTTCCGCAAGGCGGTCGATCGCGGAGCCGAAGCCGAGCAAGAGTGGAACCAACTGCTCGATACCTATCGCAGCAAGTACGCCAGCGACGCCGCCGAGTTCGAGCGGATGCTGCGCGGCGACCTGCCTCAAGGATGGGATGCCGACCTGCCTAGCTTCACCCCCGACGACAAAGGCATGGCAACCCGCAAGCACTCCCAAGCTTGCCTCAACGCCCTCGCCCCCAACCTGCCGGAACTCATCGGCGGTTCTGCTGACCTGACCCACTCCAACCTCACCGAACTCAAGTGTTCCGGTAACTTCCAAAAAGGCCAGTACGAAAACCGCAACCTGCGCTTCGGCGTTCGGGAACACGGCATGGGTGCCATTTGTAACGGCATCGCCCTGCACAACTCCGGTTTGATTCCCTACTGCGCGACCTTCTTGGTCTTCGCCGACTATATGCGCGCGGCAATTCGCCTGTCGGCCTTGTCCGAAGCGGGTGTCGTTTACGTGATGACCCACGATTCGATCGCCCTGGGCGAAGACGGTCCGACGCACCAACCCGTGGAAACTCTGGCCTCGCTGCGAGCGATCCCCAACTTGGTGGTGATTCGTCCGGCAGACGGCAACGAAACCTCTGGGGCGTACAAAGTGGCCGTGGCTAACCGCAAGCGTCCCACGCTGATGGCGTTTACCCGTCAAGGACTGCCCAACCTGGCGGGGGGTTCCGCCGACAACGTGGCTAAAGGGGCTTATATCCTCTCGGATTGCGAGGGAACCCCCGACTTAATTCTGATCGGAACCGGTAGCGAAGTCTCCCTTTGCGTGGAAGCGGCTGAAAAACTCACCGCCGAAGGCAAGAAAGTGCGCGTCGTCTCCATGCCCTCCTGCGAACTGTTCGAGGAACAAGACGAAGCCTATCGCGAATCCGTGCTACCCTCCGCCGTTACCAAGCGTCTCGTCGTCGAAGCAGCTACTCGCTTCGGTTGGGAACGCTATATGGGGGCTGAAGGCGATATGGTGAGCATCGATCGTTTCGGTGCGTCCGCTCCCGGCGGCACTGTGATGGAGAAATTCGGCTACACCGTCGATAACGTTCTCGCCAAAGCCAAAGCACTTTTAGGCTAATCCTCGTCAGATCTGCCCTTCGTTGCAGCTAGACTGCCAGAACCCCAGTATTTCCACGATACTGGGGTTCTTGTTCAGGGAACGGCGAGCCGTTAACAGTTGTTCCCTGGCTCCCTGTCTTCCCTCTTCCCTCTTCCCTTTTCCCTGAAGAAGCTCCCCCTCTCTTGCGTTACCAAAAGAGCTGGGTTTAAAGCCTCGCCCCCTTCGACTTGGCTCAGGGCAAGCCTTCGACTTGGCTCACTTCGACAAGCTCACTTCGACAAGCTCACTTCGACAAGCTCACTTCGACAAGCTCAGTGCAAGCAGTGCAAGCAGTGCAAACCTTCTAGGGCGAATTTACCCGACAATTCTTGTGGTAAGATGGAAGGATATAGGGGAATCAACAACAGCAATGTTAGTTCGAGAAGCCAAACTCAAAGGTTTGCCAAAGCAGTATCAAGCACTTGATGAAGCGATCCGTACCGGACAGTTCATCAGAAATAAGTGCTTGCGACTGTGGATGGATACCCGTGACTGCACGAGAGCCAAAATGCAGGCTTTGTGTAAGAGTTTGGCGATCGAGTTCCCTTTTGCCAAACAACTCAACAGC
>NZ_JAQNCQ010000244.1:0-11683 GCF_028368005.1 Geitlerinema sp. CS-897
CTCCCCCTCTCTCCCTCTACCTCCTCACCACTCTCATCATCTTACTCGGTGTGACCTACGGCGTTGGAAGCGATCTCACCTTGGCGCCCCGCTTCTTTTTCCCCCTATTCCCCGCCGTCGTTATTCTCGTCGCCGCTCGTCTGGCTTCCCTGTGGAACCGCCAAAAATCCCAAGTTCTCGCAGTTGTAGGAATCGCCTTCATCGGAAGTTTCAGCATCTTAGCGAACGTCGGTTACTTACAAAACCACCGAGGCGATCGCCTGGCTCAGTTTATCGCCCAAACCTCCGACGACGTTCCAGTTCTCGTCGCCACCACCCACAAACACCACGGACAAACGGGGCGGTTAATCGCCATTGCGTGGGAATTGGAAAAAATCGGCTTTTCTCAACCCTCGCACTTTCTCCTGGCTCACAAACTCGAAAACCAAAACCCCACCGAAACCTTAAATCGAGCGATCGCCGACTTCCCCACACCTGTCGATGTGTGGTTGGCGAACTTCCACGCCGAAGAAATGTCCGACGATCTCCGTTGCGACGAGTTCGACGACGACGAGTTTCCAGATATCAACGGCTACCGTTACGACGGTTACACCTGTCCGCGATCGAGCAACACTAAATTATCGCGGTGAACGACCGTATCTCGAGCGCGATCGCCCAGGATTTCGGGAATTTGTTCCGAGCGAACGCCGCAGATTTTCGCTAAGTCGCGGCTGTTGTAGTTGATGACGCCCCGTCCGATTTCGCGATCGCTGAGATCGCACAGCATCACCGCATCGTCGACTTGAAAGTCCCCGTCGATTTTGACCACTCCCGCCGCCAACAGCGATTTTCCCCGTTCGCACACGGCGATCGTCGCCCCCGAATCGAGATAAATTTTTCCATGGGGAATCAAACTGTGTGCGATCCAACGCTTGCGGGCGGTTTCCGTCTTCACTTGCGGCTCGAAATGGGTTCCGAGTTCCTCCCCCGCGAGGATTTTTTCAATGTTAGCCGGAACGTTTCCCGACGCGATGACGGTACGAACGCCGCTTTCGGTGGCGATGCGGGCCGCAGAAATTTTCGTTTGCATCCCCCCAGTTCCCCAACCGCTGCGAGAGTTTCCCACCTCTAAATTGTCTAAGTCGTTGGGATGGCCGACGCGAGAAATCGGTTTGGCGTTGGGGTCGCGGTTAGGATCGGCCGAATACAGGCGATCGACGTCGGTGAGGAGAAACAGCCAGTCTGCTTCGACTAAACTGGCGACTAAGGCGCTGAGCGTGTCGTTATCGCCGAATTTCAGCTCGTCTGTGGCGATGGTGTCGTTTTCGTTGACGATGGGAACGATACCGAGACGTAACAGTTCTTGAAAGGTGTTGTAGGCGTTGACGTAGCTGTTCCGTCGCACGAAGTCTTGACGCGTGAGGAGGATTTGGGCGATCGGCTGTTGGAGAGAGGTAAACAAGTCGTCGTAGACCCGCATCAAGCGTCCCTGTCCCACTGCGGCCACGGCTTGTTTTGTGGCGAGTCGTCGCGGGCGATCGCTCAGTCCCAGTCTGGCACAGCCGACGCCCACCGCACCGGACGAGACGAGAACCGGGCGGTATCCCCGACGGCGCAAACGCGTTAGGGTTTCGACTAAACTGGCGAGGGTGGAGAGGGACAGATCGCCGCTTTGGGGGTGTGTGAGACTGGAGGTTCCAATTTTAACGACGAGGGTTTGGGAGTCCATGTGAAGGGAGTTTGGGAAAACGTAAAAACAGTCAGATCGCTGAAGTAGACTCTCTATTTTACCCGATTTTAATTCAATATTCTATAGTTTTTAATAATATTTTAGATTGACTTTCATAGGGGTTTTTAAAATGATTTAAAACGAGCGATCGCCCAAGAGTTCGGAAGCGTTCGAGCTAGCTTTAACGCTTACCAAGCTCCCCTAAGTTATAATCCCAACAGAACGCTCTAGAGAGAAATCTATCATGGCTGACGAACAGGCGATCGCCCGTTTAAACGACGAATACGAGCGATTTCAAAAATACCTGCAAGAGTGCGCCCAAAAATTCGACTGGGCGAGCTTTCAAGACAACGACTTGAGCGAACTCGACCTCAGCCGACTCGACTTGAGCGGAATTAACCTCAGCGGTGCCAACCTCCAGCGGGTCGATTTCAGCCAAAGCGACCTGAGTTACGCCAACCTCAGCGGCGCCGATTTGACCGATGCCGACCTCAGCGGCGCGGACTCGAGCGGAATTAACCTCAGCGGCGCCAACCTCACGCAAGCGGATTTGAGCAGCGCCGATCTCAGCGAGGCCAACCTCAGCCGAGCGATCGCCACGCGAGCGGATTTGAGTGACGCCGACCTCAGCCAAGCGGATTTAAGCGAGGCCGACTTCACCGAGGCCGACTTGAGCGATGTGGATTTCTCAGACAGTACCCGCAAGGAGACAAATTTTACCGACGCCGATCTCTCGGGTGCGATCGGTCTAAAGTGAGTCCGAGGCGATCGCATGGTTTCGATGGCCGTTCGTCTGTCCGATCTCGTCCTTCTCGTCGAACTTGTTGGTAATCCAGACAGATTGATAGGGTTCGAGAACGACGGTCTCGTAGATATCGTCGATAATGTTGCCGCTAATCAGATCGCACCAAGGATCGGTACAGACGAGATTGATTTCCGACAGGTAGAGTTTCTGCACGCGATCGCTGAGGTTGTGAATCGAAAAAATGCTCTGATCGCGGTTGATACTTTGACGCCAAAAGCCGAACAGCGCTTTTTTCAGATGTAAGGTGTACTGGGTGGCGTTGGGGTGAAATGCCGGTTGGCGGCGACGAACGGCCAACAAACGGCGGAGTTCTCGCAACACGATCGACTGGGGCGTGTCGGGATGTTCCAGGCGATCGAGTAACTCGTCGTAATCCCACTGGTGGCGGTTGATCGATCGCTTGCGTCCGGTGCGTTTGACGTTTTCTTTGTCGTTGGGCGTCGCCAGCAAGCTGTGAATATAAAACGCGGGAATGCCTTCGACGGACATCATAATCGTCTGAGAACAGAGGAACCGCTGAACTTGCCAGTTGTCTTCCCCCTTGACGGTTCCCTTCAACGCATCGAACAGAGAAATATTGATTTCGTAAGGACTTTCTGTCCCGTCAGCCCGTCGCCTCATGCTGATTTCGCCGCCGAACCGCTTCATCGTCGTCACCAGTTGCTCGTACTCAGTTTCAGTCAGCAACCCTTCCGTCGGACGCAAGCCGATACCGTCGTGAGACGCCGTAAAGTTCAAATACGCACAACCGATCGGTGCCGGAGGCATACTCATCATCCAGGTTTTCAGGTGGTCGGATTTTCCCTGTAACAACGCGTTCAGCAGCAGCGGCGGCAAACTGAAGTTGTAAATCATGTGGGCTTCGTTGCGGTTGCCGAAGTAACTGAGATTTTCGCGGTTGGGAACGTTGGTTTCGGTAATCAACGCCACCACCGGATCGACGAATTGTAGGATTTCCCGCAAGACTTTAATAACCGCGTGAGTTTGCGGTAAATGAATGCAGGACGTTCCGATCGCTTTCCACAAATAACCGATGGCATCGAGGCGAACGTACTTGGCACCGATGCGAACGTAAAACAGCAGGATTTTGACGAACTCGATTAAAACGTCGGGATTGGCAAAGTTCAAGTCGATTTGATCTTCGCTGAACGTCGCCCAAACGTATTTTTCTCCCTCCGTGGTTTCGACGCGAACTAAGAGCGGACTGCTGCGGGGACGAACGACGTCCGAAACGTCGGTGTCGGGATCGACGGTGATGAAATAGTCCCGTCCGGGTTTTTCGCCCCGTTTGAATTCTTCAAACCAGCGACTTTGACTCGAAACGTGGTTGATCACCAAATCCACCATCAAGTTAAACTGTTCGGCGATCGATTTAATATCGTTCCAATTTCCCAGTTCGGGGTTGACTTTCAAGTAGTCGATTACGGCAAAGCCATCGTCAGAACTGTAGGGACAAAACGGTAAAATGTGAACTCCGGTAATCGTCTCGTTGAGATATTCCGTTAGGAATTGTTCGAGCGTGACGAGGGGGTTTTCACTCTGTCGTTTTAAACTATCGCCGTAGGTAATAAGTAGAATGTTTTTCTGACTCCATTTGCCAAAGTCTTCATCGACAAATTCGGCGATGTCTTCACAGACGAGATCGTAGATGCGCTCGAGCAGAGCTAGGGCGTCTTGTTCGCTATAAATCTGTTCGAGTAGCGGTTGGATTCGACGCTCCAACGTTTCTCGGCGATCGCTGATTTTGGTTGTGGTCATGAGCGAATTAAAAGGTAAATGTTGACAGTTAGGCTGACGGGAAAGGGTTCGGTACGAAGACTGAAAACCGTAGCGAACTCGGAGAGATCGTCACGGCTTGCAGTGGGTTCGCGATCCCAAAGGCGCGACGAAGTTTGGCGTGAAGGACGCAGTCGGCGATCGCTCGTCGCGTGCTGACAGAAAACTGGAGATCGCCTCCTGGGACTTTCGTGTAAACTTCATCGACGAACGAAGATCGCCTCCTTAGAATGGTGTTGGCAGCGAACGGTGTGGGAAGCGATCTGTCACCCCGTTTCCGTTGTTCAGTTAGAGGTTAGGGTAAGATAGAACGCGAAATAGAATTGACTGCTAAGTTACCGCAGCAGGAACGAGTAGATCCCCGATATGTTAAGAGAACCTGAATTTTAAAGCTAAGGTAAAATCGTTGAAGCTAGGGCAACGCTGGTCGCTCAACCTTCCGAGAAGGCGAGCAGTTTCGGACAAATTAGCGAAAAATTCCCTCGCGCGTCAAGTCTTCAAGTTCCGTGTAAAATGACCCAATATTTGCTGCGGCGACTGTTATTTTCTATTCCGACGCTGATAGCCATCAGTATTGTTATCTTCAGCATTTTGACCCTAGCACCCGGAGATCCGATGGGGGAATTTGCCACCAATCCCGCCATTACCGCAGAAGTTCGGGAAAATATTCGGCGATCGCTCGGTCTCGACGAACCCCCTCACGTTCGCTATGTTAAATGGGCGTTAGCGTTCCTACAGGGAGATATGGGATATTCGTTCACCAGTCGCGCCCCCGTCAGTCGGGCGATCGCCGAACGACTTCCCACAACGCTGTCTGTGGTGGGGTTGGGCTACCTGTTCGCCGTGATGTTGGCGGTTCCCTTGGGAACGATTTCGGCGTTAAAACGCCATACGACGTTCGATCGCGCGGTGACGGTGTTTGCCTTTCTCTGGTTTTCGCTGCCGCCGTTTTTTACGGGATTGCTGTTTATTTTGCTCTTTAGCGTCCGTCTCGATTGGTTCCCGTTTATCTACAACAGCACCCTCGAAGTCCGCGATTGGGGCAGTTTCGTGGCGCAAGTGAAACAGTCGATTATGCCGATCGCGGTGTTGGGATTGTATCAGTCGGCGATGTTAATGCGCTTCGTGCGATCGTCGATTCTCGAGCAACTGAACCAGCAATACGTTCGCACCGCTTACGCCAAGGGACTGTCAGCGTTTGCGGTGGTGAAGCGCCACGTCTTGCGAAACGCACTCGTTCCCGTCGTGACGCTGGTCGCGTTAGATATTCCGGCGGTGTTTGCGGGAGCGTTAGTCACCGAACAGGTGTTTCGGGTTCCCGGTATCGGTGCGTTACTCATCGAATCGATTTACCGCAGCGACACCCCCGTCGTCATGGCGATTACGTTCATTTACGCCATTTTAATCGTTGCCTTTAACTTAATTGCCGATTTACTCTACAGTTGGCTCGATCCGAGAGTGCGCTACTGAGAGGATGGGATGATGAGTGACTTACACCCGACAAACAATAGGAGCGATACTGTTTCCAGTACCGCCCCGAATGTGAGATAGCTCTCAGAACCGATCGCCTCAACCGCGAGCGGCTTCTTCCTCCATCTCTAAATCGAACAGCGTATGAAGCGTTTGCATGGCGCGACGGCGAGCTTCAATATCCTGTTGCGCCCGCAGTTGAACCATCGGATCGTGCAGAATCTTATTGACGATACCCCGAGTGAGAGCTTCGATCACTTCTTGATGTTTTTCAGCGAATTCCGTTCCCAAGCGAGACAGCGCTTTTTCTAACTCCTGTTCCCGAATTGTTTCCACCTTACGACGCAAGCAACTGATGGTCGGAACGGTTTCGAGGGAACGCCACCAATTTTCAAAATCGGCCACTTGCGCTTCGAGGAGGACTTCAGCTTCCATGGCCATTTGACGGCGACTTTCTTGGTTTTGCGCCACCACCGCTTTGAGGTCGTCCACATTAAAACAGCGCACGCCGTCGAGTTCGCTGACATTGGCGTGGACGTTTCGAGGAACCGAAATATCAAACAACATCAAGCCCTCGCGAGCCACCGGTTGCAAGTTGTCGCGGTGGAGGATCGGTTCGGTGGCACCAGTACTCGTAAAGACCATATCCGCCTCTTCAACCGCAGACGTCATCTCCGAGAGGGGACGTACGGCGATGTCCACATCGGGGAATTTCTCGGCGAGGTCGCGGGCCCGATGCGTCGAGCGGTTCACGATCGTCAGTTGGCGCGCGCCTTTAGCGATCGCGTGTTGTACCAACAACCGCGCCATTTTCCCCGCTCCAACGATGCAGAGACGCTGCGTCGCCAAGTCGGACACTTTCATCTGAGCCAGTTCTACCGCCGCCGAAGAAATCGACACCGCACCGGTTCCGATGCTGGTTTCCGTGCGGACTCGTTTGCCCGCTCCGATGGCCTGTTTGAACAGTTGGTTGAGGACGCGGCCGACCCCTTTGTGTTTTTGTCCCAATTTGTGAGTCGTTTTAACTTGGGCGAGAATCTGGCCTTCCCCAAGCACCAAACTTTCCAATCCCGCGCTGACTCGCATCAAGTGCATGACCGCATCTTGGTGCAAGAGAACGAACAGATAAGGGCGCAGTTTGGGCAGGTAAATGTGACTGCGATCGGCGAGAAACTGACTGACTTCGCGAACCCCCGGCTCGGTATCTTTGGCAATGAAATAGATTTCGAGTCGGTTACAGGTGCTGAGAACGGCAACTTCTTCGATATTGGGATAGCTGCACAATTGCGCGATCGCGCTTTCGATTTGGGGTTCGGGGATGCTCAGCTTTTCGCGAATTTCAACTGGCGTTGTTTTGTGACTTAACCCAACAACAGCAATATTCATAATTTTGTTAAGGTTTAGTTGTTAATTTGGGTTTGGGTAGGTCGAACGGAAAGCCGTCCGCTACTTCTATATTTTGCATAGAAGCAACGAACGGACGTCAAAAACGGCGTTTATCTCAGTTGCAAGTATTTCGGTTCGTCGAACATATGAACGGTATCTACAAACCGAGCCGTTTTGCTTTGACTGGAAATCACCAGAGATTGCGTGCGCGCGCCGCCGTGGAAGAAGCGCACCCCTTCCATGAGGGTTCCGGGGGTGATCCCACAAGCCGCAAACAGGACGGTTTCGCCGCTGGCGAGTTCTTCGGCTTCGTACACTTTATCGGGATCTTCGATGCCCATGCTCTTGAGGCGATCGATGTTGCCCTCTTTGCTTTCTCCGATCAGTCCCGTTTTGACCACGTCGGGATCGTAGATGAGCTGTCCTTGGAAGTGACCGCCCAAGCAGCGCATGGCAGCCGCCGAAATCACCCCTTCGGGAGCGGCTCCAATACCCATCAGCGCGTGAACGCTGGTTCCCGAGAAGGCACAGGAGAGCGCTGCCGAAACGTCTCCGTCGCTAATCAGACGCACCCGCGCCCCAGCCGCCCGAATTTCTTGAATCAGCTCTTTGTGACGGGGACGGTCCATCACGACCACCACTAATTCTTCGACCGTCCGATCCATGCAGTCGGCCAGAATCTTCAAGTTTTCAGTCGGGCTTTTGCGAATATCGACGTGGTTTTTGGCCACGGCGGGGGCTGCCAGTTTCTTCATGTAGAAATCGGGGGCAGCAAACAGTCCGCCTTTTTCGGAAATCGCCAGCACCGCCATCGAACCGTTTTGTCCGTAAGCGACGAGGTTGGTTCCTTCACAGGGATCGACAGCAATGTCGATTTCGACGAGTTCGTCGGGGTTGCAAACCTGGCTGGCGTCCTCTTGGGTGCAGATACCCACTTCTTCGCCAATGTAGAGCATGGGCGCGTCGTCCCGTTCTCCTTCCCCGATCACGATGCGACCGCGCATATGGATTTTATTCATGCGTTCGCGCATCGCTTCGACTGCGACGTGGTCGGCGGTGTTTTTTTCGCCTTTACCCATCCAGCGAGCCGATGCAATAGCCGCCTGTTCGACGACTTCGATAATTTCTAAACCCAGGGTGCTTTCCACAGATTCGATCCTCCCAAATGGTGACTTTTCGTTCTTGCGATAAAACTCCGTTGCGAAGCACGCGAACGAACGATGCCAGTGGTGACAAGTCCCAGCACCAACCCGGCGGGGATAGTGTAGGGTCGCTCGGTGACTCCCGATTTTCGTCGGCGCGATCGCGTCTAGAGACAACAGGCATCTCGACCGGGAACGGCCGACTCGAAAGCTGTACGCACGAATCCGTACTAGATAAGTTCGACTTTCGCGTCTGTACGAGAAGCAGGTGGCTCGTTGGTGTCTCTCGAGCCAGTCCCGTGATTCGGGACACAGTCTTTTCGCGTTCGAGGTTCGCCAGAGATCGACCGTTTCCTTACCTCCGACACGAATCGAGCGACTCGTGCGTTCGGTTGTCCCGACTTCCAACTGTGTGTTCGACGGATCGCCGCAACGCGCGTCTTGGGGGTGACTGTCGAAGTTCGATTTCCCGACAACTGACCCCTGTTACCGCACCGGTCGGGCGGGTTGCACGCTCGCGGCATCAGCTAAAGTCTACCAGAGGTCGGATACGCGCGAGGGTCGGAACCCCTGGGTTTGTGTTAAGTTTTGCTTCTAAACCTGAATTTTTTTGACGGGGCGATCGCTCGCAAAGAAACAACGATCGGTCGTATTCGCGTTCGTCGCGACCGAGTCAACCGCGACCTCTGTAATTTCCGATCTCGTTATCTCAGTAATTAATATCGAGTCATCTCAGTAATTAATACGTAAATCTTTTACGCATAAATACGAAAATTTGTATTTTTTATCGATTTACCATCAGATCTCAAAATTTTGTGCCAAACTCGGGATGCAACTTCCTAAAACGTTCGGTCATGAATCTAATCGATCGTCCTTCACTCGATCTACGTGCGAGATTTGAGTGGTCGAACATCGGTCGTAACCTACTTGTCGTCGGCTCCCTCGTCGCGAGCCATGCAGTTATCGCAACCCCGGCTGACGCACAACTGGCTAAATCCTTCCTCACGGAAAAATCGATCGACACTGGACGGAATTCGATCGCCCAACTGCGACCCGATCCTCAAGAACCCCCATTACCCGAACCCGAAATTCCGCAACCGCTGCCGCCACCTGAAGAACTCCTTCGGCCGCGAGAGGGTACGGAATTCGACGAAGGGTTAGAGTCCATCGAAGGTACCATCGACGTTCGAGGCTACGAAGTCGAAAACAGCACGGTGTTTTCTCAAGAAGAGTTCGATGCAGTTCTCGAGGAGTTTATCGGTCAGGAAATCTCCTTCGCGCAATTGCTCCAAGCACGATCGGCCGTCACGCAGCTCTACGTCGATAACGGCTACATCACCTCTGGGGCGTTACTCCCGCCTCAAACCATCGAAGACGGCATCGTCAGAATTCGCGTGGTAGAAGGCGCCCTCGAGGAAATCGTCGTCACGGGCGATCGCCGTCTCAACCCCGGTTACGTGCGATCGCGCCTGGAACTGGCCACCGACGCCCCCCTCAACGTCAACGATCTCCTCGAAGCGTTACAGCTTTTACAACTCGATCCCCTCATTCAAAACCTCTCCGCCGAACTGTCGGCGGGATCGCGTCCCGGTGTAAACCTGCTCGAAGTCGAAATTAGCGAAGCGAAAACCTTCCGTCCCCTGTTGCGGGTCGATAACGGTCGCTCTCCCACAGTCGGCGCCTATCGCGGTACAGTCGGACTGCGCGAAGGCAACCTCTTCGGCATCGGCGACGCGATCGACCTCTCCTACAGTCGCACTCAAGGAAGCGACGAATTTGAAGCCTCCTATACGGTGCCGATAAACCCCCGCAACGGTACGATCGGGGCGTATTTCCGCATTACGGGCAGCGAAATTATCGAAGATCCCTTCGACGAACTCGACATTACCGCCGATTCGCGCGACTACGAACTGACTTATCGCCAGCCAGTGATTCTCAATCCCCGCCAAGAGTTAGCCTTGGGGTTGACAGTTTCCCGTCGAGAAAGCGATACGGAACTGCTCGGCGTCGGCTTTCCCTTGTCGAACGGGGCGAACGACGATGGCGAAACGCGACTGTCGATCTTGCGGTTTTTCCAAGAGTGGACCGAACGAGGCCCCGAACAGGTTTTCGCCGCTCGCTCTCAGTTTAGTTGGGGGATTCCGTTCCTCGACGCCACCGTCAACGGAACGGCTCCCGACAGCCGATTTCTCGCGTGGCGGGGTCAAGCGCAGTATCTTCGCTTACTTTCTGAAGGAGGCGTGTCGCTGCTGCTGCGATCGGACGTACAGCTTTCGACTACTTCCCTCGTCGCCCTCGAACGCTTCGGTTTGGGGGGAAATTTCAGCGTTCGCGGCTACAGCCAAGATTTACTCCTGGCCGATAACGGTATCTTTGCCTCGGCCGAGTTGCGCTTTCCCGTCTGGACGGCGAACAATGGGAGCGATCGCCTCGAAATTCGCCCCTTCCTCGATGTAGGAAACGTTTGGAACCTCGACGAAGCTCCTCCCGATCCCACCACCTTGGTTTCTGTCGGGGTCGGTTTGCAGTTCGATCTGGCCGATCGCCTTTCGGCTAAAGTCGATTGGGGAATCCCCCTCATCGAGGTAGAGGAACGGGACAATCGCGACGTATTCGAGCGTCAGGAACTCTACTTTTCCATCGAATGGCAACCGTTTTGACCGCGAACAGCGAGCAGTGGAGACAGTTGACAGTTTCTCCCTTGTCTCCCCTGCTCTCCTGCTCCCCCTTCTAGGATTTCTTCGTTCCGATAACGGCGTAAAACGGATCGCCGCCGGGAATTCCCATCATTTGTAGAATGGGGGGAACGGAGCTCGGACGGGCGATAACTTCCGGTTCGCCGAAACCGGGGACGCTTTGAAAATAGCGTTTGACGAGTTCGACACGACTGGCTTCGCTTCCGTCTCGCCACGCTTGGATGGCTTTTTGATAAAACATCCGGTTCGAGAAACTGATAATGGCAATTCCGCCGGGTTTGAGAATGCGGTGAATCTCGGCGAACACTGTTTCGGGGTGTTGGAGATACTGAACGGATACCGCATTGAGAACGGCGTCGAAGCTGTTGTCGGGAAGGGGAAGTTTGGGGGTGTGGTTGAGGTTTTGGACGAAGTAAGCATCGAGTTGAGGGTTTTTCGACAGTTCTGCTTCGTTCAATCCGTGGCCTTCCACGCGATCGAAGGGTATTTCGTCGGGAAGGTGAGACACCCAGCTACTCATTATGTCGAAAATCCGGGTGTGGGGTTGGAGGCGTTCTCGGTAGGGCTTGCTGAAAAGAAGTGAAAAGCTTACGACGTAAGGCTTAGAGGAGTCTTGACATGGCTTCGAGAACCCGAAAAAGAGGTAAAATTGGAAATTCCTGTGCATCCGGCAAGAAAAAATGTATCAAAAATCACAAAA
>NZ_JAQNCQ010000245.1:0-7113 GCF_028368005.1 Geitlerinema sp. CS-897
AAACAGGAGGCAAAGATTCCCATAATTTTCGTGCCGCTTCTCGATCTCGCGCACCAATATAGACACCAACAATTTCGCGCGTCTCAGCATTTAAAGCCAGCCAAACCCACTGCTTGACTGGCTTGCGACCGACAAACGACCAGAGTTCATCCATTTGAACAATCAGTTTCCCCTTTTTTTTGGCATCACTTCAACTTTTCGAGGAACCTGTGCCAACTTCTTATTTACATAGTCTTGAAGATGTCGCATAGAAATTCTTGCAGCCCGAGAAATACCAGCTAAGAATATTTTTTCTAAAAGAAGTTGAGAGAACTCCGTTCCGCTTCGCGAACGACCAATTCCCAAGTTTCTTGAGAAATATGTTGGTATTGAGATCCCTCAACATACTGACGACCACAATCTTTGCATTTAAATCTCTGCTTTCCATAATAGGTATGGCCATTTTTGACGTGATGTTCACTTCCGCATTGAGGACAAATCATAAATGCAAACTACTATAAGCTTTTTTTATCATTACTGTATAATACCACCGGATGATGTAATAACGTTGGCTTCGCTGAATTTACCTCTGACGTCGAGCGATATTTACGCCGGAGTGGACTTTAGATTGTCGGAAGAAGGAACGGATATCAGTGAGGAAAATACGTGAAGAGTCGGGTGAATTTCCAGATCCCCGGCATCTTGGAGATGCCGGGGATCTCGCACGATCTCGCACTTTCCTTTTAACCAAACACCTACCAAACGCGAATGACTCCAGGAATTTCCTTCACGTCGTCGAGTTGGGAAATGCTGTCGAGTGCGTCGCGGAAATTGCCCTCGCGAACGTGGTGGGTGACGAGAACGATTTCGGCGAGGTTGTCTCTCATCCCAGTTTGAACCACAGACTCGAGACTGACGCCGCGATCGCCGAAACAGGTTCCCAAACTTCCGATAACGCCGGGGGAATCCTGACTTAACACCCGCACGTAAAACCGACTTACCGACTCTTCAATCGGAGCGATCGCACAGTAATGTTGGTGCGTGCTACTCAACAACGGATGGGGAATCGGTTCGGTTTCTGTCTTCAAAATCGCCGCGATGTTCATCATATCCGCAACGACGGCACTGGCGGTCGCTCCTTCCCCAGCACCGGGTCCGAAAAACATCACCTGTCCGAGGGGTTCTCCTTCGACTAAAATAGCGTTGAAGACGCCATCGACACTGGCCAACGGATGGGATTTCGGCAGCAGCGTCGGATGGACTTTCAAGGCTAACTGTTGCGGCGTGTCGGTGCTGGGATCTTCGGTTACGTCTTCTTGGGCGATCGCCAACAGCTTGATGACGAAATCCAGTTTCTCCGCGTAGGCGATATCGGCGGCGGTGACGTGGCGAATTCCCTCACAGAAGACTTCTTCGAGTTTAATGCGTCCGCCAAAGGCGATCGAGGCCAGAATGGCGATTTTGTCGGCGGCGTCTAATCCCTCTACGTCGGCGGTGGGATCGGCTTCGGCGTATCCCAGCTTTTGCGCGTCGGCGAGAACCGCCTCGAAATCTGCTCCCTCGTTCTTCATCCGCGTCAGGATGTAGTTCGTCGTTCCGTTGACGATTCCCGTGACGCGCTTGATGCGGTTGACGCCGAGGGCTTGTTTGAGGGGAGAAATTACGGGAATTCCACCGCCTACCGCCGCCTCTAGCATCACGTACACGCCTTTTTCGTTGGCGGCGGCGAAGATTTCGTCGCCGTGGCGAGACATTACTGCTTTGTTGGCGGTGACGATGTGTTTTCCGTGGGCGATCGCTTTGAGAATCCACGATCGCGCGGGTTCCACGCCGCCAATCAACTCGGCTACGATGTCGATTTCTGGATGGGTGACGATCTCGTCGAAATCAGTGGTGAGAACGGAGGGCGGAAACTGAATGGCGCGGGGCTTCTCGAGGCTTCTCACGCCCACTTTCGCGATTTCTAATTCCCGCATGAGGGGATGGCGTCCCTCTGGAGCGGTTAAAATTTTTGCCGTTCCCGTGCCAACTGTGCCTAATCCAAGTAAACCGACTTTATATGTCACTGTTCGCTGAAACGCCTCAATTCGACTAATTCGACTCACTCGTCATTTCGAGATGAAGATTTCCCGTTCGATGGGATTCGAACCGGGTCGAAACTGGAACGACTCGTGGCGGGTGTGGGAAAGTTCGCACTCGATCGCTCGTCGTGAGTCTGCAAGAATTCTACCCCAATATTGGGGTGTTGGTCGCCCGCCTCACCGCGATCGCGCCCGATTTGGCGTACTGTTCGACTAGAGATCTCGCGCTGACTCGTTAGGCTGCAAGTTAGAATAATTCGGCGTTCTTTGTCGTTTACGCTCCACTTAAATAATGTCCGAGACTTCTAAACTTCGCGTTTACGTTCCCCCCCATCCTCTAATTCAAAACTGGCTCACCCTCTCGCGGGAAGCTTCGACACCGACGCCGCTGTTTCGCACGGCGATGAAGGAATTGGGACGTTGGCTTACTTACGAAGCGATTCGGGAATGGCTCCCGGTGCAGCAAGTGACGGTAAACACGCCGTTAGCTCCCTGTGAGGGAACGATGGTGCGGTCGGACGTTCCTTTGGCGATCGTCCCCGTTTTGCGGGCGGGTTTGGCGCTTCTCGACGGGATGCAAGAGGTACTTCCGGCGTCGTCGGTGTATCACTTCGGAATGGTACGCGATGAGGAAACTTTGGAGGCTCACTGTTATCTCAACAAACTCCCCGAACGGTTTCCCAATAACACTCACGTCGTCATCAGCGAACCGATGTTGGCGACGGGGGGAACGATGACGGAAACGATGGCGCAGTTGACGCAACGGGGAATCGCGATCGAACGGGTGCGCGTGGTATCTGTCGTCGCCGCACCGCCTGCGTTACAGCGGTTGAACGAAGCTTATCCGGGGTTGGTGGTGTATACGGCTACGATCGATCCGGCGATCGACGATCGCGGGTTTATCGTTCCGGGGTTGGGGGATGCGGGCGATCGCACGTTTGGAACTTGACAACTGCAATTTGACGGCGCAACCCGTTGAATCGCTACGATCCCCGCGCGACACGGTACTCTAGAAATAGATGGAACTGGAGAGATAAGGTCATGAGCGATCGCAGTGGTTTTACAGGTGGTTTTTTGGCTGGAGCCGTCTTTGGTGGCGTTATCGGCGGTGTCGTTGGGGCGTTGCTGGCGTCTCGCCAATCCTCGAATACAACGTTAAACGACGACGATCGCCGCACCCTTCCCGCAGAGGGAACGCGGGGGGAACGTCTGGCGGGAAGTGAGGGTATGGAGTCGGCTCGACGTACCCTCGAAGATAAAATCGCGCAACTCAACGAAACCATCGACGACGTGCGCGAACAACTTCACGTTGTCAACGGCAATGCCAGAGGCGATCGCGAACCGTCACAACTCGAAGAACGTTAGCGGTTGCTCGCCGGTGGCGGTGGGTGAACCGAACCTCTTACTTGAGTGGCGATCGAGTACACTGGATAAAGTGAATTGCGAACTTCACCCTGTCCAGACACGAGTTCAACCTTTAAGATTATGTCTTCGATCGTTCTGTTGCTGACGCAAACGTTGGTTACGTTCTTAAATATTTATTTTGCTCTGCTGATTATTCGGATTCTGTTGAGCTGGTTTCCCAACGTCAACTGGTACGATCCGCCGTTCTCGATTCTCTCTCAATTAACCGATCCTTACCTCAATCTGTTTCGATCGATTATTCCTCCCTTGGGCGGTTTGGACTTTTCCCCGATCATCGCTATCTTACTGCTTCAAGTGGTTCAATCCCTGGTTCCTTCTGTCTTGATGCAGTTGGTTTAATCGGCGCTTTAATTCAGGTTGAGAAGTTTTTCCGGTTCGATCGAGGCGGCGGCTCGGTTCCGCCTCTTCTTTTTAGTTGGATTTTTATGAGTATTGTTAATGATTAAAAAATCAAGTGTATGAGCGAAATACGCCATATAACTAGAATTATATTCTAGCGCCGAAAACGGGACGGGTCAACCCCCATCGACCGAAGCCAGATGAAGGTCGAACAAAAAAATCAAAACAATTGAATTAACGGCGAACGCGCCCCGTAAAGCCAGAAGCTTTAAACTGCTCGAATTGAAGGGGGAGCGGTTGGTTTGCGGCGACTGTAATCTGTAACTCAAAATCACTGACGCCGGGGGGAACCTCATCGATCGCCCCGAGTCGCGTGCGATTGGGGAAAACGTTGTTATGGTTGGCGTCGTAGATGCGTCCGAAAATATCGGCGTTGACGACGGGTTTTCCCGATTTATTTTCCGCCTTTCCCGTGACGATAAAACAGTTCGCTGCTTGCATCGAACCGCTCACTACCGCCCCTTCCGAGAGGGCTGGCGGACATTCGTGATAAGAGAGATCGGAGAGTTCGACGGGAACCAAGGCGAAGGCGGTTGGCGTCCACAGCCAAGACAACACGACGATCGCCGCGACTTGTGCGATCGCTTTTAACTTTTGGAAGTTACCCATAGAAAATAACGTGAAGATACCGTGCGATCGTCAGTGTATCGCGAATCTGGAGGTGAGGAGATGAAAACAGTCACCAGTCACCAGTCATCAGTGATGATGAGATGATGAGATGATGAGATGATGAGATGATGAGAACTCCCCACTCTTCACTCTTCTCTCTTTCCTCTTCACTGAAAAAGCTCCCTTGCTCCCTCTCCATCAACAACTATGTCAGCCTCTCTCCCTCCTCTCGTCCAGCAAATGCTAAAACCGGAGTTTTACCCCCATCCGGTAACGCAGGCGATCGAACTGATTCAAACCCACGTCTCCTTCGTGTTGCTGACGGGAGAGTTCGTCTACAAACTCAAGAAACCTGTCGATTTCGGCTTTCTCGATTACTCGACGCTGGAGAAACGCCGACATTTTTGTCGCGAGGAACTTCGGATGAACCGACGGGGTGCGCCGGGAATCTATTTAGACGTACTTCCAATCGTTCAAAAGGGCGATCGCTTCCTTTTGGGAGACGCACCGGGAAGTGACGATGACATTGTCGAATATGCGTTGAAGATGAAGCAGTTTCCCCCGAACTGTCTGTTTGTAGATTTGCTCGATCGCGGGGAACTCACAGAACGCTTAATGGAACAGTTGGGGCGCATCGTCGCAGATTACCACGCCAACGCTCCGATTAACGAGGAAATTCTCGAATTCGGAACCGTCGAACAAATTCGCGAAGCCATCGACGACAACTATCGCTATACGGAAAACTATATCGGGCGAGTTCAGACCCAGCAACAGTTCGACGAAACCAAAGCTTACACCGATCGCACGTTCGATCGCCATCGGGATTGGTTCGAGTCGCGGGTTCGCCAGCGCAAGATTCGCGAGTGTCACGGCGACTTACACCTTCGCAACATCGCCCTCGATGGCGATCGCATCTTACTGTTTGACTGCATCGAGTTCAACAAACCCTTTCGCTTCGTCGATGTTATGTACGACGTGGCGTTTACGGTGATGGATTGCGAAGCCAGGGGAAGGCGAGATCTCGGAAACGCGTTTCTCAACACTTACATCGAACGCACGGGCGACTGGGATGGCTTGCGAGTGTTACCGTTATATCTGAGCCGTCAGGCTTACGTGCGAGCGAAAGTGACGTCGTTTCTCCTCGATGACGAGGCGGTATCGGAGGAGGAGAAAGCGAAAGCGGCGAAAACGGCGTCTGAGTATTATCGGTTGGCGTGGGAGTACACGCGATCGCATTCGGGGAAAATGTTCGTGATGTCGGGGTTGTCGGGTTCGGGGAAAAGTACCACAGCTCGTCAACTGGCGCGCCGTTTGGGGGCGATACAAGTGCGATCGGACGCGGTTCGCAAACATTTAGCGGGAATTCCCCTAGACGAACGGGGAAGCGACGAGATTTATACGTTCGAGATGAGTCGCCGCACTTACGATCGCCTGGCGGAGTTGGGGGCGATGTTGGCGAAGTTGGGATGGACGGTTATTTTAGACGCGAAGTACGATCGCCGAGAGTGGCGAAAGATGGCGTGCGATCGCGCCGAAGCCGCTTCGATTCCGGTGCAGATTCTCCACTGTACCGCACCGATGTCCGTGTTGCGCGATCGACTCGATCGCCGAACGGGAGATATCGCCGACGCCACCGCCAATTTACTCGCCAGTCAACAGGCGAAAGCGGAGGGGTTTACGGAAGACGAACTCTCGAGAGTTGTGGAAATCGACACGACGCAAAATCTCGAGATGCAGTTGGCGTCTGTTGGCTGAACCTTGTGAGGAATTTCTCGATGGGGCTTTCCTAGATCGCGTTTCAGGTAACGGGAGGAGAAGCCCGCGCCGTACCGCTTAGCGGTCGGCGTCGGGAGTACGTCACTACACGGTTTACAATGCGATCGCAGCGATCGAGATATAGCAGTCCTAAATGAGTCGTCAAAAATTAAAACACCAGAAAAAATTCGATTTTCTGTTCCCGATTCCCTTTTGCTCCCGATTTTATTACACAACTGATTTAGGGTTACTATAGGGCATCTCGATTAATTCAAAATTATTGAGAAACAGACTCGACTATCGAGAATCAGTAACGAGACTCCAAGGGGGTTCAGCCGTTGGAGTTTAAGCCAAAATCAATTTTTCGAGGTTCCCTTAAGATAAAGTTAATTGGGTGTATCTTAAAATTGCCCAAATCTTATTCTAAAAAAGCTAAATATAGTAGTTCTAAATTATTTGTGAATTCTTGATTTAGTTATAACAATCCTAGATAGGGCGATCTTTCCACGACCCATCTAGGATTGCTATAAGTTCGTCGTGCAATGAGATTACGTTGAAATTAGATTGTTTCAGCGCGTCGGTATACTCAAGCTCTCCTTAACCTGAACTGACGCTGAGATAATAAGGGTTTGAATATATGGCAAAATCATTTGAGTTGTGAACGCCTTCCGTAGTTGGGATCGCCGTTTTACAGTACTTTTAGATTACAAGAATCCATGAGTTAGTTAGGGTTTGCTGAAAAAGTTATCAAAAGCTGGGGGTGGAAAATGAACAAGAAGCCGTCTTGCTCAAGGTATAAATCTGAATTGACTTAACTCGTCCACTTTATAAGTTACAATAATATTTCTCGACAAAATTATGAAGT
>NZ_JAQNCQ010000246.1:0-7971 GCF_028368005.1 Geitlerinema sp. CS-897
CCTCTCCCCTTCTCCCCCTCTCCCCTGCTTATGTCCGACGATCGCAAACGCTATCTTCGTCCGTCCGTGTTTTGGAGTATCCGCCAGGGATTCCCTCGCTGGCTGAGTTTGACGCTCACGGCGTTGGCGTTATTTATCCCGCTATGTGCTTGGGGAGTTCTCAGTTACGGCGAAATGGTCGATCCCCGCTTTCTTCCCACCCCTACGGCTGTCCTTCAGGCGGGAATCGAGATGTTTGTCGAGGAAAATTTAATTGTCGATATTTTTGCCAGTTTCGGACGGGTGTTAGCGGGGTTTTTGGTGGCTGCGATCGTAGGAATTCCGATTGGAATTGCGATGGGAACGTTTCACAGTATGGAAAGTCTGTTTGGGGCGTTTGTGGGGACGGTGCGGTATATGCCAGTGGCGGCATTTATGCCCTTAATTGTATTGTGGGCGGGATTGGGAGAAATTTCTAAAATCATCATCGTTTTTTTAGGAATCGTTTTTTACAACGCGATTATGATTGCCGATGCAGTGAAGTTTATTCCGAACGAAATGTTGAACGTTGCGTATACGCTTGGTGCGACGCGATGGGATTTACTCTGGCGAGTTATTCTTCCAGCAACGTTACCGAACATTATCGATACGTTACGGGTAAACGTGGCGGGAGCTTGGAATTTTCTCGTGATTTCTGAATTGATTGCCGCTCAAAGTGGATTAGGATTTAAAATTATTTATTCTCAGCGTTTTTTACAAACTGACAAAGTGCTGTTTTGTATTGTCGTGATTGGTGCGATCGGTCTGATTTTGGACTTTCTATTTAAGTTGATTTTCAAATTAACGTTACCTTGGGCAGAACCGACCTCAAATTAAAGATGAAGATTTAGTAGGGTGAGTACCGCCCACCTCAGCTTAATTTTTTTGAAGTTGGCATCTCTAAAAGCAAGCAATAGAAATCCCAAATGATACAGAATCCAAATTTAAAATACTGGTTTTGCCCAACCCGACAAGTCACTCTATCCCCCTAACCCCCTTTGAAAGGGGGGCTAAGGGGGGATGTGGTGAAGACTTTTTGAAACCTAGCTTATCGGATACGGATTCCGTATGATTTAGTTGCTAATTTTAGTAAAGTTTGGTGGGCAATTTCCACTCTACAAATGATGTAAGAAATGGAGATTTTTCGATCTTGAAACTTATTTTAGAAAATGCTGTCTTGTTGGCGATCGATTTTCAAAAAGACTTTATGGAATCGATCGTTTCAACAGTTGGAACAGATGTTGTCGTCCCCAAAGCGAAACAGGTATTAGAGGTGGCGCGTCGTGCCAAGATACCTATTATTCACACTCAAGAAGTTCATCGTAAAGAATTAGTGGATTTCGGACGCGAGTTAGATGGTGCAGAACCGATTCATTGTTTGGAAAACGAGCCAGGAACCGATTTTCACCCGGAACTGTTGCCAATTGAAGGGGAGTTTACAGTCCCCAAACGGCGATACAGTGCGTTTTTTGCGACGGATCTCGATATTTTACTACGCGGGTTGAAAGCTGATACCATCGTTTTGATGGGAGCGTTAACAGATGTTTGCGTACATTATACAGCGGTAGACGCTCACCAACACGATTATCATTTTTTCGTTCTTGAAGATTGTTGTATTGGTTCGGATTGGGAGGCGCATCGTGCGGCGATTAAGGCAATGGTCTATTTGCAGAAAAATGCTTGTTTGGACTCTCGAGATTTTGTAGACTGGTTGAAGTGTTAGGAATTACGCAGAAACCCGGTAAAACACGAAATTTCGTTATTTCAGCGCGAAGCTAGAAACGAAAAACCGGGTTTCTTGACCGATAAGTACTTAATCTCTGAGTGTTTTAAAGATAAAGATAGTGTTTTAAAGATAATTGATGTCCAGATCGATTTCCAGATCCCCGGCATCTCCAAGATGCCGGGGATCTCACCCGACCCTTAACCGATAGGGGATTTTGCCACGAATCATTTAACATCGCTATAGATTTTTTTTGAAATTCATCAGTTGGGTGTGTTGAATTTCTTGCCTCCATTAAACCTACGAGTTGCTAGACGATTGAGAGTCATGAACGAGCCGAAGCTAGAGGTTCGCAATATCACTCATAAATTTCGACAAAAGCGGAAATTTATGACAGTTTTACAAGATATTAATTTAGAGCTTTATTCAAACGAGTTTGTTGGCATTGTCGGGCCGTCAGGCTGTGGAAAATCGACATTGTTAAATATTATTGCGGGGTTGGTCAAACCGACTTCGGGAAAAGTTATCGTCGAGGGTGAGGTGGTGCCGGGGCCGGGTTCCGATCGCGGTATGGTTTTTCAAAGTTACACCCTCTATCCTTGGTTGACTGTCGCGGAAAATATCGGATTTGGGTTACGGTTGAAAGGAATGCCAAAAGCCGAACAGCGCGATCGCATTGCCTATTATTTAGAGATTATTGGATTGACTCGGTTTGCGAACGCTTACCCGAAACAACTTTCTGGTGGAATGAAACAACGGGTTGCGATCGCTCGCGCGTTAGTTAACGAACCAGAAGTGTTGTTAATGGACGAACCCTTTGGCGCGTTAGACGCACAAACACGAGAACAACTTCAAGCATTTTTTCACGATCTTTGGGAAAAAACCCAGATTACTGTGTTGACAATTACCCACGATGTCGAAGAAGCCATTTTTCTCTGTCAGCGAATTTATGTTATGGGAACTCACCCCGGTTCGATTCAAGAACAGGTAACTGTCAATTTACCGTCTCATCGAACCTTGGATATGAAATTAACACCGGAGTTTCTTGAAATTAAACGAAAAATTGTGCGATCGCTCCGAAATATTTGATATTTTATTATAGAGTATCTTCAATTTTGTCAAGTTAAATATAAATTTATTTATAAATCCTAAAATACTAACGCTCGATGACTCAAGAAGTACCAAAATCCGTTGCGAAACAGTGGTTTGTAACTCGCACAATCCACGACGGACTCTACTGCATTACCGAAGATTTCTATTGGGAGTGGAATCGCGCCAATATTTGGCTGATTAAAGGACAAACCCAAGATTTACTAATCGATACGGGGCTGGGCGTGGCCAGCTTGCGACATCACATCGCCGAACTGACGGACAAACCCCTGTTGGCGATCGCCACGCACGTCCATTTCGACCACGCGGGGGGAATTCACGAGTTCGATCGCCGCGCCATCCACGCCTGCGAAGCCGAAGCATTAAAACAGGGAGATAACCACGCCTCCCTGTGCGATCGCGATTCGGGATGGGTACAGGAAGAGCATTTCGCCAAACTTCCCTATCCTGGCTTTACCGTCACCGAGTACAAGCTGAACGCCGCCGAACCGACGCAAATTCTCCACGACGGCGATATTTTGGATTTAGGCGATCGTGCCTTAGAAGTACTGCATTTACCGGGACATTCCCCTGGGGCGATCGCGCTGTACGATTCCCAGAAGCGGGAGTTATTTTCCGGCGATGTGGTCTACGACGGCGACCTCCTCGACGACCTCCCCGGAAGTGAAATTTCCAGCTATTTACAGAGTTTCGATCGCTTGCAAAAAATGGCGATCGAAACCGTCTACCCTGGACACTATCGCATTTTTGGACAACGGAGGTTTCGAGAAATCGTCGCCGAGTACCGCGACGGAAAACGACAGGTTGGCTGTCCGACCGAACTGGAAATTCAGTGAAATTCACAGATCCCCAGTATCTCGAAAATATCGGGGATCTCAGCGCGATCGATAAATTTAAGGCGAATTTAGGCGAATTTAGGCGATCGAAACCTCCGGTGACAGATACACATCTTGAATGGCGTGGAGGAGTTTCACCCCGTCTTCCATCGGACGTTGGAACGCCTTGCGACCGGAAATCAAACCGCCACCACCAGCCCGTTTGTTAATGACCGCCGTACGTACCGCTTGGGCGAAATCGTTATCTCCCGAAGCGCCCCCAGAATTAATTAACGGAGCGCGTCCGGCGTAGCAATTGAGGACTTGATATCGCGTCAAATCGATGGGGTGGTCGCTGGTGAGTTCCGAATAAACGCGATCGTCAGTACGGCCGTATTTTCCGCCCGTTCCGCTAGCGACAGCGTCGTATCCGCCGTTACTTTGGGGCTGTTTTTGTTTGATGATGTCGGCTTCGAGAGTGACACCCATGTGGTTGGCTTGTCCGGTGAGGTCGGCGGCGGTGTGGTAGTCCTTATCCTGTTTGAAGACGGAATTTCGCAGATAACACCACAAAATCGTCGCCATTCCTAATTCGTGGGCTCGCTCGAACGCACGGCCGACTTCGCGGATTTGGCGGGCCGATTCTTCAGACCCGAAGTAAATCGTCGCACCTACAGCCGTCGCCCCCAGGTTCCAAGCTTGGTCGACAGACGCGAACTGAATTTGATCGTATCGGTTGGGATAGGTCAGTAACTCGTTGTGGTTGAGCTTGACGATAAAGGGGATGCGGTGGGCGTAGCGGCGAGACACCGACCCCAACGCGCCTAACGTAGTGGCGATCGCGTTGCATCCGCCTTCTAACGCCAGACGTACCAGGTTTTCCGGGTCGAAATAGAGGGGGTTGGGGGCGAAGGAGGCTGCGCCGGAATGTTCGATTCCTTGGTCTACTGGGAGAATCGAGAGATAGCCAGTATGGGCGAGGCGACCGTGGGAGAAGAGTTGTTGGAGACTTCGCAACACTTGGGGATTGCGATCGCTCTGGACGAACAGGCGATCGACCACATCTTCCGAAGGAAGATTTAACATCTCCTTGGGAAGTCGCGCTTGATAGTTAAGGAGATCGTCGGCTTCGTCGCCGAGATAGGATTCGATCGAGGTGGGGCGTTTTACTGTAGTCGTCATATCAATAGTTGAATTTTTACAGCTTTCAAGACATTAACCGAGTCTTGATTTTTAGGGTATTCAATTGAATCGAGACGTTGCCTCTCTCTAGAGAGAGACTTTAGAAAAAAATGGGGGTGAATCGTTACCAGCCCAAAAGATCGATAGCGTTTGCACTCCAGCCTAAATTCGCGAGAACAGTCAAATTTCGATGCGATCGCCCAATCTAACTCGCAACAGTATTACAATCGATCGCGACATTTTCATAAATAAATCCTTCAACTCGATTTTCGTGGCTATGACGCCCAACTCCAACCCCGAACTGGTTCGATCGATCCAACATCGCATCGAAAACGCGCCCGACCGTCGCATTTCCTTCGCCGACTACATGGAAACGGTCTTGTATCACCCCCAACACGGCTACTACTCCCGTGGAGCGAAATTCGGAGCCGGGGGCGATTTCGTCACCTCAACCCATCTCAGTGCAGATTTTGGGGAAATGCTGGCGAAACAGTTGCGTCAGATGTGGGAAATCTTAGGAAAACCCAAGCCGTTTTCGATCGTAGAAATGGGAGCAGGTCAAGGTATTTTAGCCGTCGATCTGTTGAAATATCTCCAGCGAGAGGCATTCGGGTGTTTCGAGGCGATCGAATACGTTATTGTCGAAACCTCCTCGAGTTTGCGATCGCATCAGAAACAAATTCAAGGGGCTAACCTGCGTTGGTGCGACTGGGAAGAGATTCCTGACGAGTCGATCGTCGGCTGTTTTCTCTCCAACGAACTCGTCGATGCCTTTCCCGTCCACCGCATCGCCGTCGAAGGGGGTCAGTTGCAAGAAATCTACACCACGCTCGACGAATCGGGCGCGTTTCGAGAGGTAACGGGGGAATTGTCTGCGCCGCGACTGCGATCGTATTTCGACTTCGTAGGAATCGACCCCAGCCACTTTCGGGAGGGCTATCGAACCGAGGTGAACCTGCAAGCCCTCTCTTGGATGGAAACCGTTGCGAACAAACTCGACCGAGGTTACGTGTTGACCGTCGATTACGGCTACGAAGCACGACGATACTACGCAATCGGGCGATCGCGCGGGACGTTACAGTGTTATTGCCAACATCGCTATCACGACGATCCCTATACGGCGATCGGAGAACAAGACATCACCGCTCACGTGGATTTTACTGCCTTACAACGTCAAGGAGATGCCTGCGGGTTGACGACAGAAGGCTTTACCCAACAGGGTTTGTTTTTAATGGCGTTGGGACTCGGAGAACGCCTGGCCGAACTGGGACAGGAGAACCGTCCAGCTACCGGACAGGAGATTATCGACATCATACAGCGTCGCCAAGTGTTGCACTCCCTCATCGACCCGATGGGATTGGGGGGATTCGGCGTGTTGGTTCAAAGCAAAGGCTTAGGGAGCGATCGCGATCGGCTAAAGGGGTTAACGCCGCCACCAATGTTTTAAAATCGATGAGGTAATCGACTTGCCTGCGTTCTGTAGCGTTTTTGCTCGACGACAGCCGGGCGATAGCGGGCAAAGTGTTACCATTCAACGACGAATTAATTCCATAAAGTCCCAAAAGTCCCAAAAACGAGAATGAACGATCCGATCAATCCCTCTCTGCGTCAACTGCCCCGTCACGAACCGGCGGAACTCATTCCGTCCCATCGCGAAACTTCTCTTTTGGAATGGCTCAAAGCCTCGGGGCGCATCATTCCTCGCGACGATCGAGAGCAATCTTCCGCTCGCGAAGAAGAAGAATTCATCGGTTTGATGGCTGAGGAGGACGACGATAGTTATAGCGATAGCGATAGCGACAGCGACAGCGACAGCGAAGACGACTTGTAAGTTGCTGGGTGTGACGTGCGATCGCTAGGAATCTCGGTCGAACTCGAACGAAAACGGCGATCGGCAACGAGATAGTGTGGGTGGGGAGTGTCAAAAAGAAGTGCTGTGGATACGAAAGTTTCAAACCGACGAGCGACCCTCACAGGAGGGCGTCTGTCGTGGGGGTTGGCGGGAGGCTTGAGTCTCGCTGCGATCGGTTTTGACGTTTCGGGCGATCGCCTGTTCGATCCTGCGTTCTCACTGACGTTACCGCTGTGGGTCGGCGCAGCATTGTCGGCGATCGTCGGCGTTTGGGGGGTTCCCGTCCTGCAACAGCTTAAAACCGGTCAGGTAATTCGCCAAGAAGGACCCCAAGCTCATTTTAAAAAAGCGGGAACGCCTACAATGGGCGGAATTATGTTCGTTCCCGCAGCCGCGATCGTTGCTGGGGCGTGGGTGTTCCTGTCCGGGGAAATGTCGTCGCTCGATCGCATCTCGGTCGTCGGCGTTTCGGCGTTGACCCTGGCTTACGCCTTTATTGGATGGCTCGACGACTGGCAAGTCTTGCGCCGCAAATCCAACAAGGGAATTTCACCACGCACGAAATTAGCGTTGCAAATCGGCTTCGCCATCCTGTTTTGTGCCTGGGCGAAAATAACCCCCGGTCTGGCCGACAGCGAAACCGTACAGTTTCCCGGCGGTTGGGCGCTTCCCTTGGGGGCGCTGTTTTGGCTGTTAGCAGGGTTCGTCCTCGTGGCCGAAAGCAACGCCACTAACCTGACTGACGGCCTCGACGGTTTGATGGGGGGAACGGGGGCGATCGCGTTTTTGGGACTGGCGGCGATCGTCGCGCCGACGTTTCCCGGTTTGGCGTTGTTTTGCGCGATCGCGAGCGGTGCCTGCTTGGGCTTTTTAGCCCACAACCGCAATCCCGCACGGGTATTTATGGGGGATACGGGTTCCTTGGCGTTAGGGGGCGCTTTAGCAGCCGTCGGGGTATTGGCGAACGTTCTGTTTGGCTTGTTAGTTCTCAGCGGGCTATTTTTTGCCGAAACTTTATCAGTTATCGCCCAAGTAGGGTATTACAAAGCGACGAAGAATCCCGACGGTATCGGAAAACGTCTGTTTAAAATGGCACCGTTACACCACCACTTCGAGCTATCGGGGTGGTCGGAGTTACAGGTCGTCGCGACGTTTTACGGCGTAACCGCTATCCTAGCTTTAATCGCTTTGGTAATACGTTGATAGGGAACGGGGAACGGGGTTTCAGTCACCAGTCACCAGTCACCAGTGAGGAGAACTCCCCCCTCTCC
>NZ_JAQNCQ010000247.1:0-36309 GCF_028368005.1 Geitlerinema sp. CS-897
CTCAATCCCAACGGCATTGTCTTCGGTCCGAACGCGCGGTTAGACCTCGGCGGATCGTTTTTCGCCACCACCGCCAACAGCATCGTGTTCGAGAACGGCTTAGAATTCAACGCGACCAATCCTGAAAACAGTACGGCGTTGTTGAGCGTCAACGTACCGCTGGGATTGCAGTTTGGGGGAAATCCCGGCGATATCGTCGTTCGGGGTAACGGCACGAACTTTCCAGACCCTGTAGAGGGAGAAACGTTAGAACAGGCGATCGCCCGAGAAATCCAATTTCAAACTGACTTGCTCGAGCGTCCCACGGGACTGCGCGTCGCAACCGGGGAAACCTTAGCGTTAGTTGGAGGTAATTTAACCTTAGAAGGTGGCATACTCAAAACGCCTTCGGGACGAATCGAACTCGGAAGTGTCGCGGAGAACGCCCGAGTCGCGATCGCTTCCCTCGATCGAGGATGGACGCTCGACTATGCCGAAGCTGCCAGTTTTCGAGATTTGGCTTTGAGTCAAGAAGCGGGTATCGTCGCCAGTGGTGAAGGAGGGGGCGAGATTCGCGTGCGAGGGGGGAACGTCTCGCTTGGTGGAGAATCTTTGATTTTCGCCGACACGTTGGGCAGTCGAGACGGCATTGGCATCGACTTAACCGCACGGCAGGTCAGCCTTCGGGACGGATCGGCAATGACGGCGATCTCCCTGGGCAGTGGGGCGGCGGGGACTCTCAACGTGACCGCGTTGCAAGCTCTCGAACTCGAAGGTGACTCGAGCCGCCTGCAAACTGACACCTTCGGAGAGGGAAATGCTGGAAATTTAGTCTTAGACGCAGCTCGCCTCAGCGTTACAGATAGAGCGTTTGTCTCGGCAGGAACGTCCGCACAGGGTAATGCTGGAGACTTGACCGTTAATGCTTCGGAGTCCGTCGAGGTGAGTCACGGGTCGATCTTGCTGTCTGCCGTCCAACCGGAAGCTGGGGGAGAGGGGGGAAACCTCACCCTCAACACGGCTCGTCTCAGTTTGAACGAGCGGGGGTTCGTGTCTTCGGGAACCTTCGGACAGGGCAATGCGGGAGATTTGACGGTCAACGCTTCGGAATCGATCGACGTTCGCAATTCTTCGTTCTTAGACACGAGCGTATTTTCTGAAGCCGTGGGAGATGCCGGAGATGCGATCGTCAATACCGCTCGCCTCAGCCTTACGGACGAGGGATCTATTTCGACAGAGACTTCCGGACGGGGCAATGCGGGAGATTTAACGGTCAACGCTTCGGAATCAGTAGAAGTGCGGAATTTTTCGTCCTTGTCGTCTGCGGTCGATTCGGATGCTGTAGGAGAGGGGGGAAGCCTCACCCTCAACACGGCTCGCCTCAGCGTCGCGGACGGGGGATTTATCTCAACTCGCAGCTTTGGATCGGGTAACTCTGGAAATTTAACGATCGACGCTTCCGATCGCGTCACTGTTGCTGGATTTGGGACGCTCGAGAGCGGCCAAAACCTACCGAGTCAGATTGCAACGTTCGGGGGGAACATCTCGATTCAAACCTCGAGTCTAGACCTCTCGAACGGGGGGCAAATTAACGCCGATGCCATTTCGATTTCCCAGGGAGGAACTGTCGAGATCGTCGCCGATCGCGTGTCGATCGATGGCTTTGACACGATCTCGCTTCCCGAACCCGCTGGAGCTTTAGTTGCTGTAGACGGAGCCAATTTATCCAGTCGCATTTCCGCCGTCAGCGGCACGATCGCGATCGAGGCACGGGAAATTACCGCGATCGACGGCGGTTCGATCGATATTTCGGCGGCGAGCGGCTCTACAGGAGGGAACGTGACGCTCGCTGCCGATACCGTGCGGTTCGATGGCGTCGCAACCCGCTTTTTCGAGAACTCGGACGACGAAGGGGGGCGATCGCTGACTTTTCCAAGCGGCGTACGAGTTGAGGGAGGAACGGTTGACGTACGAGCCAGAGAAATTTTACTGACGGATGGCGCTCACCTTAACGCGATAGATTTACGGGAAGGTCGCCTCGGAAGCGTTCGACTGACAGCCGATCGCCTGCGAATTGCAGGGTTTGGCATCGACCCGACTCCTCGCCTCGATGACAATGGCAACGTGCTACAGGAAGCAACGACGTTTCGTAGCGAAATTTTAACCTCTGGCGGCGGCGTTCGCATTCAGGCCGATCGTGTTGAAATGAACCGTTTAGCCCAAATCGATACGGGGTTTAGCCGTCTTAGCGTTCGAGACCCTCAACCGATTGAAATTCAGGCAACATCGATCGTGTTAACTGAAGGCAGTCGGATTACAACTCGAGCCTTAAGTGAAGAAAGTCGCTCGGGAGATATCCAAATTACTGCTGAAAATATTGTTCTCGACGGCTCGATGTTAGATCCGTTCTCTTCTCTACTGTTGCAGAGTGAAATTTCGTCTAACGAATCGAACCGGGAGTCTGCCAGTGAAGCGGCGTTTGCTGGGAATATTTCAATTTCAACAAATTCTTTGTCTCTGACAAATGGTGGATCGATTAGTGCGGCGAGTCTAGGGGGTGGGAATTCTGGAAATATCGACATTATTGCACGAGATTTTATTGCGATCGATGGCGTCACTCAAGATACAATTTCGATCGCTGAAGTCGTACGGAATTTAGAAGAAATCTCATTGCTTTTAGACGAGGATACGATCGCGTCTAATGAAAAAATTGGTTTGTCAAGTTCGATTTCAACCTCAATTTTGAGCGATCGCGATGTGGGTGAAGTCTCTCAGTTTACGGGTTCGGCTGGCAATATATCGATCGCAACGGATCGCTTAGTGCTTTCCAACGAAGCAGAAATCACCTCAGATAGTTTTCGCAGTCGTGGGAGTGCGGGCAATATCGATATTCGAGCGAGAGAGTTTATCGAAGTGACTGAAAATGCTGAGATTTCTAGCGGAACTGTAAGTTCTAATCTCGAGATCGTCAGTGGCAGTGCGGGGCGTATTCGCATCGAAACAGAGCAGTTGTTCGTTCGAGATTCTGCCAGTATTAATGTCGATTCAGGAAGACTTGGAGAAGGCGGAGGAAACCTCGATATTCAAGTTGGGAATTTATGGGTATCTTCAGGAGGAAGTATTAGTTCTAATTCCTTGTTTGGCAACGGTGACGCTGGGACAATTCGCATTCGCGCTCGCGGTGATGTTTGGGTGGAAGGATTCGGAGAGGGAAATTCAATTACGACCAATGCGGGCAATCAGTACGTGACCAGTCGGATTAGAGCGGGAGCGTTATTGAGTTTGGGACGGGGGGGAGCGATCGATATCGAGGCGAGATCGGTTCGCGCGATCGATGGTGGTTTTATTTCCTCCATGAGTACGGCCGGTCGAGGAGCGGGTGAGATTCGCATCCAAGCTCGCGAGGCGATCGAAATTGCGGGTCGAGATCTAGAAGGAGACGAGAGCAATATTTCGAGTTCGGCTCGTCCAGCGACCCAACGAGAAATTGCAGGACTGACTTCGATTAGCGAAACCTTCAGAACCCTCGTCGAAGCGCGTCAAACCCTAACGGGAGATGCCGGAAACATCGATTTACAAGCACCCCGTATCGAACTGAGTGAGGGGGCGGAGATCGTCACGGATAGCGATTCTCGAGAGCGATCGGCGGGAACGATTCGCTTGAGTGCCGATTTCGTCAGTCTGACGGACGACGCGACGATTTCGTCTAATACCTTCGGTAGTGAAGGGAATCTTCAGATCGATACCGGGACGTTAATCCTACGTCGCAACAGCGGCATTTCAACCAACGCTGAAGGCGATGTTCCCGGCGGCAACATTACCATCGATACCGAGACTCTCGCCGCTTTGGAAAACAGCGATATTACTGCCAACGCACGAAACGCCGAAGGCGGACGAGTCACCATCGACGCCCGAGGCATTTTCGGCACTCAATTTCGCAACCAACTCACTCCAGAGAGCGACATTACCGCCACCTCCGAACTCGGGGCAGACTTCAGCGGAACCGTCGAACTCAACACCCCGGACATCGATACAGCGGCGGGACTCGTCGATCTCGCAGAGAATCCCGTAGACGCCGCCGCGATTCTCGATACCGACCCCTGTGCCACGGGGCGAGATAGCGAATTCTACATCACCGGACGGGGAGGCTTACCGCTTCATCCCGAGGGAACGCTTCCGGGCGAAGCGACTTGGGTTGACTTGCGTTCTCCGAATCCCGAAGTCTCCGAACTGACTCCCGAATCGAGTCCCGAAACCGCCCCACTCGTTGAAGCCCAAAGCTGGCACGTCAACGATAAGGGGCAAGTGGTTCTCTCGGCGAATACTGCCGACGCGATCCCGAACCTTCCCCAAAGAAGGCCGACCTATTGTTCTCCACAACATCGAACGCGCTAAGGTTGTTATGAACGATCGCACCTTTCTAACTTTATCGGTTCTGAGTTTCTGTCTCCTGGCGACTCCGGCTTGGGGTGTCGTCACTCCCCTAGAAACGCCCGACGAGACAGTGGCTGTCGCCGTCGAGACCGGCGATCGCACGCCAAATCGTACTTTGTTGCAGCAAGGGCGATCGCTCTACAGCAGGCAACGCTACGCCGAGGCCGCCCGAGTTTGGGAACGGGCAGCGACGGAGTTCGAGACGGATGGCAACTTTTCTTACCAGGCTCTGGCATTGAGTTATTTCAGCCTGGCCAGCCAACAACTGGGAGAGTGGGAAACTGCCCGCGATGCCAGCGATCGCAGTATTGCGCTCCTCCAAGCCGAAACCCCCGCACCGTCAGCAATTTTGGCGCAAGTTCTCAATATCCGAGGACATTTCTATCTGGCTTCGGGACAACCGGAACTCGCCCTCGAAACCTGGCAACAAGCCACAGACGCCTACGACACTGCCGACGACGCCGACGGCGCGATCGCCAGTCAGATTAACGAAGCGCAAGCGATGCAAGCCTTGGGACTCTACGGTCGTTCCCGCGATCGCCTCGAAGCCGTCGCCACCCAATTACAAGAACGCCCCGACTCCGTCGTCAAAGCAACGGGATTGCGGAGTTTGGGCAACACGCTGCAAGCGATCGGCGAGTTAGAAGAGGCGCGAGTCGTCTTGCAACAGAGCCTCGACATTGCCGAAACCACGGGCGATAAAGACGCGATCGCCTCAGTTTATTTGAGTTTGGGTAACACCGCCAACGCCCTCTCCCATCGGGCGGAAACCTTGGGACAGGAGAAGTTAGCCGAAGCAGAACGAACGGCTAGTTTTGCGGCTTACCGCCAAGCGGCCGCCGTCACACAACGGGCGATCGTGCGGGTCGAAGCACAACTGAACCAACTGTCGCTGCTGGAAAATCGGGAACGGGAAAACCCCGACCGGTCGGGGCTTCAAGCGGCTGTCGCCACCCAACTCGAGGAACTGTCCCCCAGTCGCCGCAGCATCTACGCCCGCGTTCGCTTCGCCCGAAGTTTGAAGGCGTTCGGCGAAAATCCCCGCGATATCGCCGACGTTCTCGCCATCGCCGTTCGAGAAGCCCGAGCGATCGGCGATCGCCGAGCCGAATCCCATGCTTTGGGAAACTTGGGGACGCTCTACGAAATCACGCAACAGTGGGAAATGGCAGAAACTCTCACGCGAAACGCGCTGGTGCAAGCCCAAGCCATCGACGCCGGAGATATCGCCTACCGCTGGCAGTGGCAGTTGGGACGAGTGCTGAAAGCCCGAGGTCAACTGCAACCCGCCACGGATGCCTACGGCGTTGCCATCAAAACCCTCAAATCCATCCGCAGCGACCTCGTCGCCATCAGTACGGATATTCAATACGATTTTCGCGAAGCTGTCGAACCCGTCTATCGAGAATACGTGGATTTGCTGCTGTCCGACAACGCCCCGAGTCAAGAGAACTTGCAACTGGCACGGCGGGCGATCGAAGATTTACAACTGGCAGAATTGGACAATTTTTTCCGAGATGCTTGTTTGGATACGACGCCGGTTTCTGTGGAGGAGATCGACGCCAACGCTGCCGTCGTCTATTCGATTATTTTGCCCGATCGCCTGGCGACGATTCTGTCACTTCCCGGCGAACCGTTGCAGTTTTCCGAAACCTCCGTCTCTCAAGGGCAGATTAACCAAACGCTGCGGGAGTTTCGGGTGCAAGTGGCCAGTCGCGTGTTCGATCGCCAACAGTTGCTGGCGCGATCGCAACAGCTCTACGATTGGGTAATCCGTCCCGTCGAACCCGCCTTAGACCGTAGCGACGTACGAACCCTTACCTTCGTCCTCGATGGCTTGCTGCGAAACATTCCAATGGCGGCGTTACACAACGGGGAACAGTATCTCGTCCAACGCTACGGTGTCGTATTGACGCCGGGAATGCAGCTTTTAGAAACCGGCAAAACCGACCGCGATCGACTCGCCGCCCTCGCCGCTGGACTCTCTCAAGAACGTCACGGATTTCCACCACTGGCTAACGTCCCGATCGAACTCGAAAACATCGTGTCCCAGGTGACGCCGAGTCGCCAGTTACTCGACAGCAACTTTACACGAGCCGCCCTAGAACGAGCAGTCGGGGACTTTCTCGCCCCGATCGTTCACATTGCCACTCACGGACAGTTCAGTTCGCAAGCCGAGAAAACCTTTATTCTGGCTTACGACACCCCGGTCAACGTGCGGGAGTTAGAGGAATTGCTGCAACGGCGGGAGGAAGATGCCTCAGAAGTTCTCGAACTGTTGGTGTTGAGTGCCTGTGAAACAGCAGCCGGAGACGATCGCGCGGCGTTGGGACTGGCAGGGGTTGCAGTGCGGGCGGGGGCGCGAAGTACCCTCGCAACCTTGTGGCAAGTGGACGATGCCGCCACGTCGTTGTTTATGTCAGCGTTTTACGAGGAACTGGCGAAACCGGGAATCACGAAAGCCGAAGCGTTGCGACAAGCACAGTTGAGTTTGTTGGAGCAAGGGGAGTATTTCCCGCCTTATTTTTGGGCGCCTTACGTGTTAGTCGGGAATTGGATGTAAACTATACCCGATACTGACCGTTCGGACGTTCGGCGATTGTCGATTCGATGGGAACGCTAGAGTCCAAAACGATCGCCAGTCAAGCTATCTCGCACCGAAATTCGCTCTGGAGACTCGTTCGGCAAGCCTTAAAATAGAGAACGAGAGAGAAGTCACAATTCGCCAGATGCTTCAACACTCCCGATCGCGAATTTGCGATCGCCTGGGGATCGATCCGGGTGCATCTCACTTTTGTAAAAATATGAGTTTGAGGTAGGTTGGGTTTCGGCAACGCTGCCGTCCAGGGGTGGAGCGATCGCGAAACCCAACAACAGCTTATCCCTCTTCTGTCACTCTCGGAATGAAAAGTTCGATCGCAATCGTTTAACGCTTGTCGAGGATAGGGTTTGAGAAATATTTCGACTTGAATTCTACAATTTGTAGACTTTTGGCTGTCGAAATCCCCAAGTTGCGGCCAGACGAGAACGAGGGTACGTGGCGCAGTTTCGCCGTTTTTGAGGATGGGTTGAGTGGTTCTGTTGCTGACTCGCTGGCGTTGGGTGTTTTGGAAGATGTCGTAAGGATTCATGGCTGGCGATCTGAGGCTGTGTTAACTGTTAATTTTATAAATCGACGTCGCGATAGAGGTCTGCAATCGCCATTTCAAGGTCGATACTTTTCAGGAAGACGCGATCGCCTGTGGCTTCGGTAACTTTCCTCAACATATCAACTCTCAATTATCAACGATCGAAAGTCCGCACAACACCAAAACCCCCAAAACCCCAGCCAAGGGATTGTTATCGATACCCGTCACCCAAGAAGGAACCGCGTCAGTGTACGTCACCAACTGTCCCACATTGACCAGATAATACCCTCCCACCAGTCCCCCATGTAAACCGATGGGAAATCCCAAACGTCCTTGATTGCGGCGTTTCGCCTTCACCAACACTAACCCCAACACCACCAATCCCACAAACTGCGGAAAGGTGCGGAAAATCTCCGAAACGGGTTTGAGAAAGTGCGACACTGCAAAAATTAGAGTGTTCGCCACCGTCGCCACAACCACCCGGTAATCCCGACGCAACTCGTCCCACAACCAACCGCGAAACAGCAACTCCTCAGCCAATCCCACCGCAAACCCCACTAAAATCGCTTCTACAACCAAGCGGGGAATCGCCATTTCAGTCGGTATCCAACGAACCCAGCCAAATACCGTTTCTACACCGAAGAGAACCGCCAACCCCAGCAATCCGACTATCCATCCTCGACCGAACTCGATTCCATTTTGACGAGTGAGAACGAAACCGTAGCGTTGAAAAACCCGAGGTTCGCCGTAAAACCGGCGTCCCCACCAGCGAACGAGATAGAGAAATTCGACATATAACAGCAACGTTCCCAGAATGCTGGCGGTGTTGGTGTCGGGAATTAAGCTGTAGATGGGAATCGCCAGAGGAAGCCAGCACAACAATAGCAACCCCAAAAACGCCCAAATCCGCAAGACAACCGATCGCTCTTTCATAGAAACTGTTTACCAGTCGTCGTTGTAGCGGCGTGGGGTTTCGTCCCAATCGGGGATATTGTCGTCGAGGGGAAACGGTTCTCGAGACCGAGGAGATGGGGGAGGCGTGCGCGATATCCCGATCTTCTCCCGTTCCTCGTATTCGTCGTAATCGTCGAGAGAAACGTCGTCTTCAGCATCGGGTTGGTTCAACTTTAACGGTTCGACGACGCGGGCGATCGCATCTTTAACGAAAGCTTTCACGAACTCGTCTTTCCGCGTCAACTGAAACTGACGTTGAACCACTTCCGACATTCCCCCATCTCCCCAATCGAGATCCTGGCGGAAATATTCAATAAAGCTTTTTCCGGCGATACGCGTCAGATACGCCGCACTAATTCCCTGAATCGCTTTCCCCACGACGAGGGTTCCCACGTGGAACTGTAACGCCGTCGCCACCAACTGCACCACCCCTTTGACAATTCCCAAACTGGCCAGGGTTTTTCCGAGAGATACCGCCAGTTCTCGCCCGCGATCGAGGTTTAACTCGCACCCGTAAATTTTACCGATTTCGACGACCATTTGAGCGTTGACGGCGGCGGTAGCCAGTAAATCCACCCCAGGAAGCGGCGTCACGGCGATCGCACCGGCCCCTATCCACTGATAGCGATCGACCACTTTCACCGCTTGTCGGCGTCGCTGTGCGTCCACCAGGCGTCTGGCTTCGTCTCCCAACCGCTGGGATTTCAATAAAATATTATCGGCGACTAAATCTTCCCCTTCCGCCCGCAACACCGCCACGATGCGACGAATTAACGGCATAATATCCGGGTCGGGTTTGAAGGCTTCCCCGGTTTGGAGACGCACAACGGGGGGATTGGCCGCCACGGGAACGATATCGCTGGGGGGAACGAAATCTCGCAGGCGCGATCGCAACCGGGCTAAAATCGTTTCGCGATCGCCTTCGGAATACAAATCGATTTTATTAAAGACCACGATCGACCGTTTGCCGATTTCTGCCAACACCCCCAACGGTTCGAACTCCGACCGACGCAGATCGTTATCGACGACGAACAGCAGTAAATCCGCCTCCGTCGCCCACTGTCGCGCGATTTGTCCCCGTTGGCTTCCGTCGGTTCCCGCTTCTAAAATTCCCGGCGTATCGGTGATTAAAATATCGCGATCGAGACCTTGTAAGTGCAGCGTATAGGTTTCCCCCTCCTCCGTGGTTCCCATCGGTGCGCTGACGCGTCCCACCACGCGCCCCAGAAGTGCGTTAATCACCGAAGTTTTCCCCGAAGAACCGGTTCCGAAAATGACGATTTGCAAGTTCCCGCGAGACATCGTCGCCTCGATTTCCCGAGAACGACTCAACAGGGCTTTTTTGGCGACCTCGTCTTGAATCTGCTGGACTTGCTGGCGTACCGAACTGAGATATTCCGAGGCGGCTTCGCTTTTGGTTTCCGGGGGTTTGACCGTCGGACGTCGGCGTTGTCGGCGTTGTTTTGCAGGAGTCCACAACAGTCGCAGGTAGTAGAAAAACGTTCCCAGGAGTAACGCCACCAAGCCAATCAACAGCAACAGCAGCAGATTGGCGAGAAAGGGATTCGCCGACCAGGTAATCTGACTGTAGAGCCAACCTAACGACGTCACCAACCAAATCGCCATCGCGAGGATGATGACGATTCCGATGACGAGGGTGAGTAGGCGAGAAAGGGGCATCTTTTACAGGGAAGAGGGAAGAGTGAAGAGTGAAGAGTGGGAGTAGTGTTCGGTGGACAGTTGGCGATCGCTCTACTCAGTCAACGCATCGTCTCTTCATCAGGGTATCTTATCTGTTGGTGCTGCGTGTTGTGCGTGGAGGCCGAGTTTGCGGCGAAGTTGTCATTTTGGGTGAGAACCGCGTTAAAACCAAAGTATGACTCGACAGACTGTATTGGAGACTGTTCTATGGGACTTTTCGACAAAATTAGCAACGCCATTAACGATCCGAACCTGCAAGCCAGCGTCGGACAACTCGGAAGTATCGTCAATACGGTTCGACAAAGCAGCAACAGCCAGGGTCTCGATCCGGCTACGACTCAAGCGGTGATGTCGGTGGTGGGAACGCAGGTACGGAAGGCGTTGCAGGAAAAACGCCAAGATGAGGGGGAAGGAACGGTGAAGGCGATCGTCGATCGGTTTGGCGGAACGGACGCCAGTTTACAAGCGGTGCAAGCTTTGTTTTCACCGCAGCGTCAAGAAGCTGTCGCCGAAGAAGCGTCGCGTCAAACGGGGGCGAACGCGAGTACGGTACAGGCGTTGTTACCGATTTTGGTTCCGTTGGTGTTGAATTTTCTGAAAACGGGAAGCAACGCTCAAAACCCAGCTTCTGAAACGAATCCAGTGTTGTCGGGATTCCTCGACGCCGACGGCGACGGCGATGTGGATATGGGGGATGCGTTGCGCTTGGCGAGTCAGTTCGTCGATCGCTAGTTTACGAGAGGTCGGGCGATCGCAGTGTCAGAAACTCCTGTTAGCGGTTTGCATTCGTCTCGGCGAACCCGATGCGAAACACCTTTCGTCCCGACCAAAACAGCAATATCCAAAGGGGAATTGGGTAGTATTATATAGGGTAGTCATGCACAGTGATGATGACGAGCGCGAATTGAAGCATTATAATGATGGACGAAGTACCAAATCGCGCCCACGTGATTTTCTAACTTTTAAAAAAAAGATTAAAAAAAGATAAGGATTTTCTGGGTTTAAGGTGATAAGCTAATTTTATAATAAGTAAAATCTTTACTGTAGGGGCGTCATGGCAATGCGCCCTCGCCCAATTTTGCATTCAAAATAACAAATTACACCGCAATTCCCGAAGACCCTAAAGATAAAGTTTTACGAACGAGTCGAGACACACGCTGACGAAGAGTATTGTTAAATCTTTCAATATAACTGTTTTTTTTGAATTCTTTTCAACAGCTTTATGTCGTTTGCTAGGTAAAACAGTTTGATAAGATTCCCAAAGATCGGTATAGCAGGTAGCACATTGACGATAAACAGGAGGCAAAGATTCCCATAATTTTCGGGCGGCTTCTCGATCTCGCGCACCAAGATAGACACCAACAATTTCGCGTGTTTCAGCATTTAAAGCCAGCCCAACCCACTGCTTGACTGGCTTACGGCCGCCAAACGACCAGAGTTCATCCATTTAGACGATTAATTTACCCTTTTTTTGGGCATCACCTCAACGCTTCGACTTCGCTCAGCGTTGAGTCCTCGACTCCGCTCGGACTCAACTTTTCAAAGAACTTGCGCCAACTTCTTGTTTACGTAGTCTTGAAGATGTCGAATAGAAATTCTGGTAACCCGAGCAATACCGGATAACGAAATTTTTTCAAGAAGAAGTCGAGAGAACTCCGTTCCGCTTTGCGAACGACTAATTCCCAGGTTTCTTCAGAAATATGTTGGTATTGAAATCCCTCAACATACTGACGACCACAATTTTTACATTTAAATCTCTGCTTTCCATAATAGGTGTGACCATTTTTGACGTGATGTTTACTGCCGCATTAGGGTCAAATCATAAGCATAAACTATAGAATAATTTTTTCGTCATTACTGTATAATACACCAATTCTTTTAAGAGAACCTCGAAAAATTGATTCTGGCTCAAAACCTAACGGCTGAAACCCTCGATCTTTCGTTCTCTATTCTCGATAGTAGAGCCTTTTTCTCAGTAAGCTTGAATTAATCGAGGTACCCATAATATTATATAGAGTCGTCTCACCCGAAATGGTTTTTATGTCCGATCGCCCCCTAGATCCCCGACGTGCCGAAATCCGTAAAATTGCCGCAGAAGCCGAAAAAGACGGGCATCCTGCTCGTTGGTTCGAGAAAGTGTATGCCACCGCCAGTGGAGACGCCGACGCCGTTCCTTGGGCAATGGAACGCCCCAATCCCTATCTGTTAGAGTGGCTCGACGACACCAAAACTTGCGGAGACGGGAAGTCGGCACTCGTCATCGGCTGCGGCTTGGGAGACGACGCCGAAGCCCTTGCTGGGCGGGGGTTTGACGTGACAGCATTCGACATTTCCGAAACGGCGATCGCCTGGTGTCGCCAGCGGTTCCCCAACTCGTCAGTCTGCTACCAAGTTTGCGATTTGTTTGCCTGCGATGCCTCGTGGACGCGAGCCTTCGATTTCGTCTTCGAGTCGCGCACCGTCCAAGCGCTGCCGCTGAAACTGCGTCACACCACCATTGGCATGGTATCGGAGTTTGTCGCGGACGGAGGAACCCTGTTAGTCGTTGCCAACCGTCGCGATACAGAGGCCGAACCGGACGGTCCCCCCTGGCCGCTATCTGATTCAGAGTTCAAAAGGTTCGAGGCTTGCGGTTTAACTGAAATCCGCCGCGATTGCTTCGACGCGAACTCTCGTCCGACAGTTCGCGTCGAATATCATCGCGTTGTTAACGGACGATCGTCTGGCGATGAGAAATCTCCTCATTGTCCCTCGTACAACGAATAGTGAGGACAGTTAACAGTTTCTCCCTTGTCCCCCTAGCGGACTGGCATCGCCACAGCAGTTCTCAAGCGAACGGGAAGTTCGATCGAAAACGTGGTTCCTTTCCCGAGTTCCGAGTTGCAGTAAATCGAACCGCCGTGTTTTTCGGTCACGATTTGATAGCTAATCGCGAGTCCCAACCCCGTACCTTTTCCGACGGGTTTGGTGGTGAAGAAGGGATCGAACAGCCGTTGAGAGGCGTCTTGCGAGATGCCCAAGCCGTTATCGGAGATGCGAATGCGAATTTGATTCGTTCCAAATTTTTCGGTGTGAATGCAAATTTTAGGGGGTTCGATCGCTGCGTTCTGTCCCGTTTGTCGTGCCAAGGCCATTTTTTCTTCTAAGGCGTCGATCGCGTTAGTCAACAAATTCATGAACACTTGATTGAGAGGCCCTGAATAACATTCAATGCGAGGAGTCTCGTGGTAGTCGCAAACCACCTCGATCGCGGGACGATCGCTTTTCGCTTTCAAACGATACTGAAGGATCGTCAACGTACTTTGAATGCCGTCGCGCACGTCAACATCTTTAATTTCAGCTTCGTCGAGACGAGAGAAGTTCCGAAGGGACAAAATAATCTTGCGAATGCGATCGGCACCGACTTTCATCGACGATAAAATTTTCGGTAAATCTTCGACGAGAAACTCGAGTTCGATTTCGTCTTCGCGGGCGGCGATCGCCGGAGTGGGCGTCTGATATTCTCGATGGTACAGTTCGACGAGATCGAGTAAGTCTCGAGTATAGGTGTCGGCGTGGGTGAGGTTGCCGTAAATAAAATTCACGGGATTGTTGATTTCGTGAGCGATCCCAGCCACCAACTGCCCCAAACTCGACATTTTTTCAGTTTGAATGAGTTGACTTTGAGTTTGTTTGAGTTCGTGAAGCGTCCGAGCGAGCTGACGCGCTTGAGATCGTGCGGTCGTAGCGTTGTCGGTAGCCTGAGCGTAAAGTTCGGCTTGTTGGATGGCGACACCCGCTTGAACGGCCAGACGTTCGAGAAGTTCGACTTCTTCGTCTTCCCACACCCTCGTTTGACAGCATTCGTGAGCGATTAACAGTCCCCAGAGGCGATCGCAACTTAAAATCGGCACGATCGCCTGCGATCGAATCGACAGACTTTGTAAAAACTCCACGTGGCAGGGGTCTAATCCAGCCGCCGTCACGTCGTCGATGGCGCGAACTCGTCCTTTTTCGTAGAGTTGGGCGTATTCGCTGGGAAAACAATCATCAGAAATGGCTCTATCTAAAATCGAATAACGCGTGTTGTGAATATCTTCAACGACGACCGTTCCGTCCCAATTGGGATTGAATTTATAGATGACGACGCGATCGGTATTGAGGAGACCCCGCACTTCTCGAACCAAGGTTCGTAAAATCGTGTTGGGATCGAGGGAACTGCGAATTTGACTCGAGAGGCTGTTGAGAAGGGTTTCTCGCTGTGCCAGTTGTTTGAACCGGCTTTCAGACTGCTTTAGAAGCGTTTCGACCCGTTTTAAGTCGCTAATGTCGCTAAACGTGCAGACGACGAGATGTCGGCCATCAGTTTCCTTCGTCGCAACGGCATCGACTATCAACCAAACTGTATCCTCGAGGTCGGGGCGATCGACGCTGACAATGGCGTTGCGAACTGTTTGATGAGCGGCGATGCGGTGGAAAACTCCCGCCAGTGTAGAGCGTTCGAGATGTGTGGTCTCCGAAGGTTCCCAATAGCGATGTAACTCCTCTGCGGGAGTTCCCAGCAGGTCGATCGCCGCTTGGTTGCAAGTCTGAATTTCGGGACGGCCTTCGGGGGGAACTGCGACGATGAGGATGCCGACGCGAACGCCCTGTAACAACCGGTTGAGATGGTTTTGACTTTCTTGTAAAACGTGAGTGCGAGCGGCTTGAGCGGTCAGTCGGCGATCGAAAAACGCGGCGAGCAACGTCAAACTTAACACGACCAGAGTTCCGAGACTGACCGCAACAGTCCACAATCGAGTATCTGAGGCAACAGGCGAGGTGAGGCGAGAGAGGGGTGCTAGGGAGGTGAAGGTGACGGCGGCGGTACCAGTGTAGTGAACGGTCGTGACAGCCAATCCCGCCGCGATCGCACCGCCCCATTTTTGCCAGATTTGCCAGGGCTGTGTTCGACCCTCTTCTGGAGGGGTTTCGTGCCACCGATCGGCCAGAGATAGCACGATGAAGGAGATGGCGATGGTGAGGGCGATCGAGACGCCGACGAGAAGGCGATCGAACTGTATCTGCGCCCGAACCTGCGTCGCTGCCATTGTGAGGTAGTGCATCGACGCGATACCCGTTGTCACGGCCAGACTCCCGCCGATCCGTCGGAGGCGATCGAGCGTCGGACGACTGACGAGGAATAACGCCACGCCAGAAGCCAGAACGGCCGGAAGGACAGAGGCGAATACGAGCCAGGGGTTATAACGGATGGGTAACGCGATCTCGAACGCGAGCGTACCGATAAAGTGCATTGCCCAAATGCCAGTCCCCATCGCGACGGAACCGCCCCACAACCAGAGACGCCGATCGCGACCCTGACTGCTGCGAACACGTCCGGTTAAGTCGAAAGCCGTATAAGAGGCTAACACCGCGATACAAACAGAAAGTAGAACGAGATCGGGATTATTATGAGAGGTTAAAATCTGGTTTATCATCGCGATCGAGATGTTTGTAGGGGTCAATTCGGCTCTCTCAACGGTTCGCTAGTCAACAGTCGCTGCGATCTAAGCTAAAACGATCGGATTCGCTTCTGCGATTTTTTTACCAAATTCTATCGATCGAACTTGATTCGCTTGAAAAAGTGAGTCGTTTTTGTTTTATCTAAGTTTTCTTGTAGGCGTCAATGTCCTCGATCTCAGATCACTCGCGATCGCGATCGCTGACAATTTTAAAAATACGAGCTAGCGTCGAAAATATGGGTTTAAATCTGGCAAAATGTCACTTTTTTTTGAGAATCTTAAAAATCAACGTGACAATTTGTAATGAGATTTTAGAAATTATCTTTTAGAAATTATATTTTATACGTAATCCGAATCTCCAACACTGTTTTTTCTCAACCTAAAAATTCCCTCTCTGTGTTCTCTGTGTTCTCTGTGTCTCTGTGGTGAAGACTTCTTGAAACCTAGCTTATCGGAAACGAATTCCATATTAGATCCTGCGATCGCGGCGACGAAATCTCCCATTTTAGAGTTTTTATTTTCAGTTTCATTTCGTCAATAGGGATCGGATGAGGTGCGCTCGGCAATCCAAGACTCTTCGCCGAACCAACGATGTCTTAATTCTTCGTAAGTGCCGTTTTCAATTAATTTTAAGAGTGTAATGTCGATCGCTTCGAGATAGGGACTGTTTTTCGGAAAGGCAAAGCCGTAAGACTCCCGCTTGAAAATCGAACCGACGGTTTGTACTCGGCCGTTTCCCTCGTGTTCGGCATAGTACTGCAACACGGGCGCGTCGTAGACGATGGCATCGACGCGATCGTCGTATAAAGCATCGTAGAGATCCTCGACGCGATCGTATTCGAGAATCGTCGCTCGAACGCCATTGAGGTACTCGGCCCCCGTACTGCGGGTGATGGTGGCGATGCGGTGTCCCGGCAGATCGTCGATGCTGCGAATCGGTCCGTCGAGGCGATCGAGGGTAAAGCTCGTCGTCATCGTGGCGATAAAGTAAGCAAACACGAAATAACCCGCACACATCCACACTAACGCGACGAACTTACCGAGGGGATGTTTCGGGGTTTTATCGCCATAGCCAACTGTGGTGACGGTAACGGCCGCCCACCAAAAGGATTCCCAAATTCCGAGAGGATAGGATTGGGGAAAATCGGGATTGTGAGGGCGTTCGACGATCCAGATGACATGGGCGACGACGAGCAACGTCAGCACGAAGACGCCGATTCCATAGTATATGTGAGGCGAGAAAACAATGCTCTCCAAGGTGGACACGAGGGTATTGAAAAGGGTATTGCCCCGCTCTAACACCATAATTTGCAATCCCGACTCGAAAAAGGGATAAGAAAAGTCGAGGGTTTCTTCCCGTCGGGCGGTGATACTGATGCCTCCGACCGCTAAATCGGTAGTGCCTCGGACAACGTCGTCGAGGAGTTTGGCGATCGTCCCGACACCGTCGAGACGGTAGGTCAGATCGAGTTCTGTGGCAATTTTTTCCCACAATTCGATACAAAATCCCTCGTACTTTTGATTGCGGTAAATGACAAGGGGTTCGAGGGGTTTGGTGAGGACTCGTAAGGTTTTGTCCGGTTCGGGGGCGGCCGCGTCGGTGTCCTCGGGTGGGCGATCGAGAACTTCGGCATCGACGGAAGCTAGTTCTAGCCAGCGATCGACGCGATCGCGGTGGGTTTCGATCCACTCTCGAGCGTGACGGACGATATCGCTGAGTTCGTCTTCGCCGTTTGCTAGTTTGACGTTTTGGGCGACGATATCCTCGAGGGGAATGTCGATTAACGCCAGCAGGAGTTCGACGGCGGGATTGGCTTGTAAAAACTCGCGGTTGGCGACAGCACGAATCGTATGATGGGGAAATCCTAACAAACAGGGATTGCGTTGACAGCCGACGATGTTGTCGAGGGTCGTGACGCTCGAGGCGGTATCGGCTAGGGAGTCGGGAAGGCTGAAAAACGGTACTTCTAGCCAACGCACGTCTTGTCCGGGGACGAGAGTTCCGAGACTCCAGTGGGGCATCCAGGCGAAAAACAGGACGGGATCGCCTCCTCGGTAACGAGCGATCGTCTCTTGCATGAGGGGGACGTAGTTGCCTGAAATCTGTTCGACGGTGTCTTGTAAGCCGTAGACTTCGAGATGGTGGTCGATCGCCTCTCGACAACTCCAGCTTTCGTCGCAACCGATCAGATCGGCTTTGCCGTTCCCGTCGCGATCGAAGACTCGGGCGATTTCAGGATCTTTGAGGTCTTCTAGGTTGTCGATGTCGAGACGTTCGGCGGTGGTTAAATCGACGACGTAGCCTTGGAGGACGCCCCGTTCGATGGCGAAGCCGGTTTCGACGATGCGATCGCCGATCTCGTCTTGTTGCAAAAAGGTATTGTGAGCGGGAAACCAGCCGTTGACCCACAAGTCCACGTCCCCTCGGGCAGCGGCTCGATAAAAGTCTTCCGTTTCTGTGGTGTAGGGGCCCGAAACGTCATAGCCTAAGTCTTCGATGAGTTGTTTGACGATTTCAGCTTGAAACCATCCGGTTTCCCAGGTCGATCGCGCCATGCGAACGGTTGCGTTTTTTGCGTTTCCGGGTTGGGGCGTCAGGAGGGCGACGGCAAGCAGGACGCCACAGAGTAAGGCGAGGAACGGTTGGAATTTTGACAATCTCACGATGTTGAGTCGAGGTCTAACGAAGGCAACGGACGGACATCGGCTCGTATTTACAGAGGCGAAGGAGCTGGCTGCGAGAGTCGCGAGACTCGACGAGGCAGTCGGACGTCGATCGCATCGGAAGCTCCTACCGGTTTCTCGAGCAGTTCGACGCCGATCCTAGCATTGCCACACCCTCGAAATGCCGTGCTAGCATGGAAGACGGTGTAGCGATCGTCGAGCGCAATGACCCGAGTAAAAGTTAGACTGACCGGACAAAAGGTCGTTCTGCTGTTGATGGCGATCGCTGCGAGCGCGATCGTCGCGATCGGTTGTTCTGAGGAAACCGTCGTGTTGTCGCAACCCGAAACACTTTTGAGTCAAGACACGTTCGAGACGCGACCGTCTGCTACCGAGACCCACAGGGCGCAACAGCTGCCGATCGAAGCCCGAGTTCAGTTGGGCGATCGCGCGATCGATTTAGAAGTCGCTCGTACGCCCCAGCAACAGGCGTTAGGGTTGATGTTCCGCGACGAACTCCCCGACGATCGCGGGATGCTGTTTCCGTTCGACCCGCCCGAATCCGTGAATTTTTGGATGAAAAACGTTCGTATCCCGTTGGATATGGTGTTCGTGTACGACGGCGAAGTGGTGGGACTCGCTCGAGAGGTTCCTCCCTGTCGTCAGGTTCGCTGTCCGACCTACAGCCCCGGTGAGGGGGTTCTCGTCGATTACGTTATCGAGTTGCGCGGCGGACGAGTCGCGGAGTTGGGACTCGCCATCGGCGATCCGGTGCGAATCGAAATGTTCGACGAGCCGTCGTGAGCGTCTCGTCAGGGGATCTCGACAGATATCAAACCCGTCGCTGCGTCAAGGGTTTTAGAGTTTTCTTAAAGCAACTTAACAAAAATTGTTAAAACTCCATTAAAATGTAAGCATTGAATCTATGCGATCGCCGAAAAATCTGCTACGGTGTTGTTTCCTAGCGAGTGCGGTAGTGCGAAGTCGCCACAGCGTCCGAGCTGAGGTGCGACCTCAACCCCCGCTTCGGGAACGTGCAGATCTTCAACCGATCTCAAATTGAGAGCAAGGTTTGTCTGGTATCGGTCGCCCAATTGAAAACAGTTTCCGGCTTCGATCGCGCGAATGTGTGAGGAGTGACGCCATCGAAGACGGAGCGACCTTCAGACGCCCTCCGGAACCGGACGCGACGGCGTTCGATCGACTCTACACATTCACCGAAACGACAAACCGTGACAGACGGCGTTCGAACCGTCTTAGAGTAGACACTCTCTCGAGTGACTACTCAGCCCGATCGTATTCTCTAGCGCCATAACAAAATGATTTTTAGTCCGAACGAGGTGATACCGTCATGGGAGCGACGACACAAGCGCGATTTCTCCGATTTTTAGAAGAAGATTTAAACTTATCAGCCGATTCGATCGCGATCGCACTACGCCGCCGCGAACGAGATGCGGGGCCGTTACCGATGATTTTGTGGAAATACGGTTTCGTAACTCTCGAACAACTCGATCGCATTTACGACTGGCTCGAATCGGCGTAATTCGAGAGGGGGAGAGGGGGAGAAAGGGAGAGGGGGAGAAGGCTAGAGCCTGAAAACCCCAATATCCGTTAACTTAACGGTTAGCGGAGAAGTCCCCACCACCTGAATTAAAAATATCGCCTGGTGAGCCTCGCTCGCCCCCCCACTCAAACCGCATCGACGTGAACTTCTCCGTAGGAGGCGCACCGACTGCGGTTCGAGTGGGTTTTGAAGGAGTTACCTGGCATTGAGAACGCGTCCGGCCGCCGTCACGCCAGCCCCAGGGGTCACGTCGGCGTTTAACGCTTGCAGCGTCGCTTCCAGGGCGCCGATCGCACACACCACATCGCGATCGCTGACAAAGCCCAAATGTCCGATGCGGAAAATTTTCCCTTTGAGATGGTCTTGTCCGCCGGCCAGAGCGATATCGAATTTCGACTTCATCATCGATCGCACCTTTTCAGCCTCCACCGATACGGGAGCGACCGCCGTTACCGCCGAACTCGCGCAGTTGTCGGAGCCGAATAACGGAAGTCCCAACGCTTTAACCGCTTCTCGCGTCGCGCGTTTGAGGCGATCGTGACGGGCGAAAATATTGTCTAACCCTTCGGCTTTCATCATCTGCAACGTCGCTTGCAGGGCAAAAAACAGGTTAACTGGCGGTGTAAACGGCGTCGTATCTTTGGCGGCACTCTTGCGATAGAAGCCTAAATCCAAGTAGTACCGGGGTAGGTTCGAGGTTTTGTAGGCGTTCCACGCTTTCTCGCTGACGGAAACGAAGGCCAGCCCTGGGGGAATCATGTACCCTTTCTGCGACCCCGAGGCCACCACGTCCAATCCCCACTCGTCGATGGGAACGTTGCAAGCTCCCAAACTTGTGACCGCATCGACGATAATCAAGGCTTCGCCGTGGGCTTTGACGTGGCGGTTGATGGTTTCGAGGTCGTTGAGAACTCCCGTCGAGGTTTCGCTGTGGGTAAGGATAACGGCTTTAATTTCCTTGTTCGCGTCGGCTTCGAGGGCTTGGCGGAACTGTTCGGGATCGAGGGGCTTGCCCCATTCGGCTTCGATCGTCGTGACGTTAAGGTTGTAGGCTTTGGCTACGTCCGCCCAGCGATCGCCGAACTTCCCGTTACAGCCGACCAACACGCGATCGCCAGCACTGAGAAAATTAATGATGCCAGCTTCCATCGCTCCCGTACCGCTGGCGGCTAACACCAACACATCGTTTTGAGTTTGATGGAGCCATTTGAGATTTTCGGTGACTTCGGCCATCACCTTAGAAAAGTCACCGCTGCGGTGGCCGATGGGATGGCGTCCGAGTTGCAGCAATGCCTTTTCGGGAACCGGGGTCGGGCCCGGAATCATTAACATTAACTTGTCGTCCATGAACCTTTCAGTCGTCTGTTTGAGAGATGATGAGATAAGGAAGTGAGGAGATGAGGGGAGCGTATCACATCATCAGGTCATCTCAGTATGGGGTCATCTCCTCGTCTTTCATGCTCCCGTTAACTCGAGGAGCGATCGTCTTGGATGTTGTGCGGGAAGGCTGCGTTATCCGTGACAGAGCGCGATCGGATGGGTTGGTTGAGCGACCATCGATAGTCGATGGGTAAGTTTTTGAGCTGACAGGTTTCTTCCAAGCGTTTTTGCTGGGCGAGAGCTTTTCGCAACGTGACGATCAGCCGATCGACCTGCTCGCGTTCGGCAGAGTTCGAGGCAACCGAAAATATGGTTTGGCGTTCTAACAGTTGTAGTAACAGCTCGTAGTGGATGTGAGAAGGAAGGGGTATCGGCTCCATGAAAACGGATAAACCTCTTAAAATCCTCTCCCGGCAAATCGACGATTTGACCTGGAAAATTTCTAAACCTCGCGCTCGAGGTGTCCTGTTTGACGGAAGCTTGACTCGAGGTTGACTTGGCCGGTCAACTCCCATCAGCTCGCGCTTACAGGCAGTCGCTCCACCGTGCGATCGACGGTGGAACGTATTGATTTTATCATCGGATCGGCGAATTCTTGAGGGGAGGTTGGCTGAAGCTCGTTCGACCTTAAATTCTCCGATCGACGCCGCGATCGGTTTGGGAAAACGCCCACCGCCTTCGATCGCCCAAACTTCAACTCGAACGCGAGAGGGCGATCGTTATGCGAGCTTGACAATCGACCTAATTTTCACGCGATCGCCCTAGATTTCAGCTCTAGAAAACAGCCGTTCGATCGCCGTTCCGGGATCGCTTTGACGCATCAGAGATTCGCCGATCAGCACCGCTTGCGCTCCCGCCTCGGACACGCGATCGAGATCGCCGCGATCGAACAGTCCCGATTCGCTGACGATGGTAATTCCTTTCTCGTCACATTGAGCTTTGCGGGCGGCCAACAGGTCGCAGGTCGTATCGAGCGTGACAGAAAAATCTTCCAAATTGCGGTTGTTAATGCCGACGAGTCGCACGCCATCGAGTTTCGAGACGCGATCGAATTCTGCGAGGGTGTGAACTTCCACCAACGCCGCCAAACCGAGAAGTTTGGTAATTTTGAGGAAATATTGCAAATCGCGATCGCTCAAAATTGCCGCGATGAGCAGGACGGCATCGGCACCCCGCGCTCGCGCCAGATACAGTTGATAAGGATAAATAATGAAATCTTTACAGAGAACGGGTAAGTCTACCGCTTGGCGCACATCTCGCAAATAGTCGAAACTGCCCTGAAAGAACTGGCGATCGGTCAAAACGGACAGACAACTCGCGCCCCCTTGCTGGTAGCGTTCGGCGATGGCGACGGGATCGAAATCTTCCCGAATGACCCCTTTACTCGGCGAGGCTTTCTTGACTTCGGCAATTAACGCTGGCGTCGTGCGTCCGTTTTGGAGTGCGGCGACGAAATCGCGCGGTTTTGGGGCGATATCGACTTGTTTTTTCAACTCCGTCAGGGGCATATACAGCCGTAGTTTGTCGATCTCCGTTTCTTTATGCCAAACGATTTCTTCGAGGATATGACGCGGTTCGCTGTCGGGGATGGGAACTTGATACTGACAGGTATCGGCTCGAACGGCGGGATTGGGAGAACGGCGACGGATATTAACCATTAGGTGCGTGTTGCGACAACTCGATCGATAAGACTCCTTTATTCTCTTAACATATCGCTCGGATTTCGATCGAGCGCCGTGGGAACTTCCCCCAATGGGAGCGAGTCTTAGTGGGATAACTTCGATTCGCGCGATCGCCCTCGAAATCAAGGGTTCGAGACAGTGTTTTCGAGATAACGCCAAAAAGGTAACGTTTTCGTTGCTGTTTCTCCACCAGGACGAGAAATGCCATGACACAGCCGCCTTTGCTCCCCGACACCCCACCGCGCACTCTCCACCGCGTACTGTTGGCTCTGGTGTTAGTCGGATGTGCGGCTGTGGATTCGGGGGTATTTTCTCTAGAGCGATCGCCGCATCTCAACCTCGCACCGCAACTGAAACAGGACATCATAGCGGAGGAGCGCGATCGCTCCCAACTGGCTGGGTTGAAGCTGGATTTGAGTTGCCGAGCGAGGCCAATCGATCGCCAGATGCCTCTTGGGTGTGTAAGGAGCGGTGGGAAGCTCTGACACCCGCACAGAGAAAGGGGTTTGCACCGCTTTGTCCTGATTTTGTAGTCGAACTGCGTTCGGAAACGGATCGTATTAAAGATCTACGTGCCAAGATGCAAAAGTATATGGAAAATGGTATGCAGTTAGGTTGGCTAATCGATCCACAAAATAGGCAAGTAGAAATTTATCGTGCGGGTCGAGCAGTTGAAGTTTTGGAAAATCCAAGTACGTTGTCGGGAGAGGGGGTTTTACCGGGGTTTACGCTAAAGTTGCAACGGATTTGGGCTTAGTGGTTTTGGGGAGTGGGTCGAACAACGGAGAGCGATCGCCCCAAGTGTACGCTGTTGTTTTCCCGCTCGTGACAACGACTCCGTTGTCGGTCGATTCCAACCGGCGATCGATCTTGTCGTCGCGATCGGCGATCGCCCTTCAACTAACGGTACTTAAACGGAAAACGAGTCGAAAGTGGCTTCAAACTCATACAGGACAAGAGTTTTTGCATCGGAGGAGGACACAGGTGCAAGTACGGAGGACGGGACATGACGACGACAGTAACGACTCCCAGTAATTGCATGGTGCTGCGGGGAGTGAGCTGGACTACCTACCAGGGCCTGATTTGCGATTTGGAATCAGAACCGGGAAAACGCCTGACCTACGACCGAGGGACGTTAGAAATTATGGTGCCGTTGCCACCCCACGAACGGTATAAAAGTCGCCTGAGCCGCATAGTGGAGGTAACGACAGAGGAAACGGAAACGGAGATTGCCAGCCTCGGTTCTACCACTTGGAGCCGGGAAGACTTGCAGAAGGGGTTGGAGCCGGATGCGTGTTACTACATCCAAAACGAGCAGGCGGTACGGGGCAAGGACGATATTGACTTAACCCAAGACCCACCGCCGGATCTGGCGATCGAGGTGGATAACACGAGCAGCTCGATGAACCGCATGGCAATTTATGCGGCGTTGGGGATACCGGAGGTGTGGCGGTTTGATGGGAAGTTGCTGACGATTTATCGCCTAGTGAGGGGTGAGTATGCCCCTCGGGAGCAGTCAGAGGTGTTACCGCTATTGCAGCGAGGGGACATTCTGCGGTTTTTGCAGGCAAGTCAGACGATGGGCGAAACGACTTGGGTGAGGGAGTTTCGTAAGTGGGTTAGAGGGAAGTTAGGAACTTGACATCCTCCCGGCGCTGGTAGTGATGAAAAGTCATGCTGCTGTTGCGTTCAAACTCCTGTCATCTCAGGCTTTTTTGCACGCCACGATCGTTAGAATGCAGCACTCCCCCTCGAAAGAAGGTCGTCCAGGTTAATCTGGCGGAAACCCCAGCACTGCCATTTACCTAAACCGAGTCCAAGGGGTTATCTGACCGTTGGCATAACTGTCCTCATTGCGGGGCGTCTATGCCGCAAAATGTTAACTCTGGGATACTGATTAAGAAAGTGGGGCTAGGCGAGAATACGATACCCCATCATATCCGAAGGGTCGCCTCACTCAAAAACGCGAAACCATTGAGAGAGAGAGGCTCAAGACCCTCTAGACTAGATTCAACAGGTTGTTCGTTCGAGTTCGAGAGGTTGCTGTGGTCGAAAGTTCCAACACGTCTACGTTACAAAGTGTCTCGTCGCGCCGGGAGCTTCGGGAGTTAGTTCGATCTCAGCTCCAAATGTTCCTCGAGGCGGGAAACCTCCAAGGCGCAAAAACGGTATTAGTCCCCGTCCAACCGGCCGATATCGCCGAAGCGATCGAAGGACTTCCTGAAACGCTGCACGTCATCGCCTTTCGCTTGTTGTCGAAGGACGAGGCGACGGAGGTTTACGAACACCTCGATTCGAGCGTCCAACACTCGTTGATCGAGGAGTTTAAAAATCAGGAAGTGCGTGAAATCGTCGATAAAATGTCCCCCGACGATCGCGCCAAACTGTTCGACGAACTTCCGGCGAAAGTGGTACGGCGACTGCTGAAAAATCTCAGTCCTTCCGAACGTCAGGCGACGAATTTGTTGTTGGGATACGAACCCGACACCGCCGGTCGCATCATGACGCCGGAATATATCTCCTTAAAGGAGCATTTTACGGTCGCGCAAGCCCTCGATCGCATTCGCAGTCTGGCACACGTGACGGAAACCGTCTATTCTCTCTACGTGACGGACGCCGATCGCCATCTCTCGGGAATTCTATCGTTACGGGATCTGGTGGTGGCGCAGCCGGAACAGCAAATTTCGGAAATCGCCACGCGAGATGTGGTGTTCGTTCACACGAGTACCGACCAAGAAGAAGTCGCTCGTACCATCCAACGGTACGATTTTTTAGCGCTTCCGGTGGTCGATAGCGAGCGGCGGTTGGTGGGAATCGTCACCGTGGACGACGTGATCGATATTTTGGAACAGGAAACCACTGAAGATATTTATGCGTTGGGAGGCTTGCAAGCCGACGGCGATAATTACTTCCAAACGAACCTGTTTCGGGTGGCTCGCCAACGAGTACTCTGGCTGTTGGTATTGCTGTTTACGAATACCCTCACTAGCGGCGTGATTCGTGCCAATCAGGGGATTCTGGAACAGGTGGTGAGTTTGGCCATGTTTATTCCCCTGCTGATCGGAACGGGGGGAAACGTTGGCGCTCAGTCGTCTACGGTGGTTATTCGCGGTCTGAATATGGATAAAATTCAGACGGGAGGTGCCGGACGCATTATCCGACGAGAGGCGATCGCTGGGATTTTGTTGGGATCGATGCTCGGGGCGATCGTGACGGTGGGTGCGTATTTGTTACAAGGAAGTTGGATCGTGGCCATCGCTGTCGGTTTTAGTTTGATGGTGATTTCGCTGTTGGCGTCGGTGTCGGGGTCTGCGCTTCCCATGTTGTTTAAATCTTTGGGATTCGATCCGGCGTTGATGTCCGCACCGTTTATTACGACGGCGGTTGACGTGCTGGGAGTGTTGATTTATTTCAGTATCGCTCGCTTGTTGATGGCGGTGATTCCGTTTTAGGGAGATTTCCAAGATGAGATGCGATCGCGCAGTTTGGGCGAGTTGGGTGCATCTCAATTCTGCGATAAGTATAAATACTTAAAGTAGTAAATCCCCTTCTAGCAGTCCTTGAGGAAGATATTGACAAATTGACGAACTCGTGTATTTGCAAAAGTGAGATGCACCCTTTGTCAACCCCCATACCTGAATCTTTACTTGAATATCTCCCCCCGTATTCACCGGAATAGCAACCGGCTGAACGTTTGTGGAAGTTAGTCGATGAGCCTTGGGTGAATACTTATTTTGAAACCATTGAGGAACTTGAAGAAGTCTTAGGTGCAAGATTTTGTATTTTGCAAGAGCAGATGCAAGAAGAAATTCGTAATCTGACGAATTATCATTGGCTAAACTTCGCCTTATTGTTGCCGCTTTTTGGAAATCGGATTTCGCATAAAACCAGTGTATCTCGCTGGGGATCTTGCCAGAAACCCAGTCTCTTCAAAGACCGGGTTTCTCAGGAGGCTTGAACGATCGCTCGCTCGAACTTATTTCGGAACCACGAAATTCACCAACCGCTTCGGAACGACGATGACTTTCTTAATCTCCTTATCGCCGACGTGACGCTGCGCCGCTTCCGACTCCCGCGCCAACTTCTCCAACGTTGCTTTATCCGCCTCCGCCGGAACCTGAATGTTACCGCGAACCTTACCGTTGACCTGAATCACCAAGGTAATCTCGTCTACCACCAAAGCAGTTTCGTCCACTTCCGGCCAAACCTGCTGGTGAATCGAGTCGCGGCGTCCCAACAAATGCCACAATTCCTCAGCCATGTGCGGCGCAAAGGGTGCCAGCAACTTCAACAACGTCTCGATTCCCTCGGCATATACTGGGGAATCCGTACATTTGGCGTCGTTCAAGGCGTTGCTGAGTTTCATCAACTCCGAAACCGCCGTGTTGAACTGATACTCACCCTGTAAGTCCTCGCTGACTTCTGCAATGGCGGTGTGAACGGCGCGGCGTAAATCTTTCTCGGGTTTCGAGAGATTGTCGTTGTTCGCCGCTTTCATTTCAGAACCGTTTTCCGCAAAGTCCGTCACCAACCGCCAGACGCGATTGAGGAAACGATACTGTCCTTCTACGTCGGCGTCGTCCCATTCAAGATCCTTCTCGGGAGGTGCTTTGAACAGGATAAACATCCGCGCCGTGTCCGCACCGTACTTCTCCAAAACTTGCAACGGATCGACGCCGTTGAGTTTCGATTTGGACATTTTTTCGTAAAACACTTCCAACGGTTCCCCGGTTTCGGGATCGCTGGGATCGTCCAAATTGAGAATTTGGTCGATGGGGATGTATTTCCCGGTTTTGGGGTTTTTGTAGGTCATCCCCTGAACCATTCCCTGGGTGAGCAACCGTTGGAAGGGTTCGTTAAAGTTCAGGTTGAAGCGATCGCTCAAAAATTTGGTGAAGAACCGCGAGTACAACAGGTGTAAAATCGCGTGTTCGATCCCGCCGACGTATTGATCGACGGGCATCCAATCGTTAATTTTACCCAAGTCGAAGGCGGCGTTGTCGTTGTTGGCGTCGGGATAGCGCAGGAAGTACCACGAGGAATCGATGAAGGTGTCCATCGTGTCCGTTTCCCGCTTGGCTGGCGTTCCGCAACTGGGACAGGGGACGTTTATCCATTCGTCTAACTGCGCTAACGGAGACGGCCCGCGTCCGCTAAACTCTACGTCTTCGGGGAGTTGTACCGGAAGCTGGTCTTCGGGAACGGGAACCGCACCGCATTCGGGACAGTGGACGATGGGAATCGGTGCGCCCCAGTACCGCTGACGGGAAATCAGCCAGTCTCTCAAACGGTATTGGATGCGGGCTTTGCCAAAACCCTGTTTTTCGGCGTAGTCGATAACCGCTTGTTTTCCGGCTTCGGACGGCGTTCCGTCGAACTGACCGGAATTCACCATGACGCCGGGTTCGGTGTAGGCGTCGGTCAGTTCGGCGTTGGGGTTTTCGGCGTTTTCGGGAACGATGACGGTTTTGATGGGTAAGCCGTTTTCGCGGGCGAATTTGAAATCGCGGCTATCGTGGGCGGGAACGCCCATGACTGCGCCGGTTCCGTATTCGTAGAGGACGTAATCGGCGATGAGAATGGGGATTTCTTCGCCGGTGAAGGGGTTGAGGGCGGTTCCGCCTGTGGGAATGCCCCGTTTGGGTTTGTCTTCGGCGGTGCGATCGATCTCGCTTTCTTCGCCCACTTCTTGGATGAAGGCTTCGACGGCGTCGCGGCGATCGCTCGTGGTGACTTGCAAGGTCAGGGGATGTTCGGGGGCGAGTACCACGTAAGTTACACCGTACACGGTATCGGGGCGTGTGGTGAAGACGCCGATTTTGTCGTCCCGTCCGACGATGGGAAATTCGAGATAGGCGCCGGTGGATTTGCCAATCCAGTTGGCCTGCATGGTTTTGACGCGATCGGGCCAGCCGGGGAGTTCGTCTAAGTCAGACAGTAAGCGATCGGCGTAGTCGGTGATTTTGAGAAACCACTGCTTGAGGAGTTTTCGCTCGACTTTCGCGCCGCTGCGCCAGGAACGACCTTCGCTATCGACTTGTTCGTTGGCGAGAACGGTTTGGTCGATGGGGTCCCAGTTGACGGCGGATTCTTTTTGATAGGCCAATCCGGTCTCGAAGAACTGTAGGAAAATCCACTGCGTCCATTTATAGTAATCGGGGGCGCAGGTGGTGACTTCGCGATCCCAGTCGAAGGAGATGCCCAGACTTTGCAGTTGCTGGCGCATGCGATCGATGTTTCGATCCGTCCATTTTGCCGGTTGGACGCCTCGATCGATCGCCGCGTTTTCGGCCGGAAGTCCGAAGGCGTCCCATCCCATGGGGTTGAGGACGCGATAGCCTTGCATCCGCTTGAGTCGCGCGATGACGTCGGTGATGGTGTAGACGCGCACGTGACCCATGTGCAGGTTCCCGGAGGGGTAGGGGAACATGGACAGGGCGTAGAATTTGGGCTTGTCGTTATTCTCTGGGGTGCGATCGAGTTGCTGTTGCGCCCAGGTGTTTTGCCACTTGTTTTCGATGGATGCGGGCGTGTATCGAGACTCCACGGGGATTACTCCTGCTCGGCGTTCTGTCTGATGTGCATCGTTTATTTTGGCACATTGGGTTCGATCGCGTCAGAGGTGGCGATCGCGAGTCGTCGGCGATACAGGAAACCCCGATATTTTACCAATACCGGGGTTCCGATCGGTTGCGTTCGGCGGCAACGTTCGATCGCGCGTCGAACGGTTCGGAACAGAGTTTACATCCCGAGGATTTCGTAACCCGCATCGACGTAGAGAATCTGTCCGGTAATTCCACTTGCTAAATCGCTGCACAGGAAGGCGGCGGCGTTTCCGACTTCCGTTTGGGTTACGGTACGACGCAGGGGAGCGCGTTCTTCAAAATGGCGGAGCATATCGTGGATTCCACCCACCGCCGAAGACGCCAGGGTGCGGATGGGGCCGGCGGAAATGGCGTTGACGCGCAGGTTTTGAGGACCGAGTTCGTCGGCGAGATAGCGCACGTTCATTTCTAAGGCGGCTTTGGCGATTCCCATCACGTTGTAGTTGGGGATGACACGCACGCCGCCGAGGTAAGACAGGGTAATGATGCTTCCGCCATCGGCCATTAGGGGTTTGGCTAACGCCGCCATTTGGACGAGGGAGTACGAACTAATTTCGATCGCCCGGAGATATCCCTCGCGGCTGGTATCGCTGAAATCGCCGCTGAGTTCTTCTTTCCCCGCAAAGGCGAGACAGTGAACGAGGATGTCGAGTTTGCCCCATTTTTCCGAAATGGCGTCGAACAGGGCGCGGGTTTGGTCGTCGTTTTGAACGTTGCAGGGCAAAAACAGACTGGGATTGAGGGGTTCGACGAGGCTCGCGACTTTCTTTTCGTGGCGGCCGCGATCGTCGGGAAGATAGGTGATACCAAGTTCGGCTCCCGCTTTGTGAAGTTGTTGGGCAATTCCCCAAGCGATCGAGCGGTTATTGGCAATTCCCGTTACTAATGCGTGTTTTCCTGTGAGATCGAGCATAAGTTGAATCAGTGTCGTCGTCGGTAGTCAGTCGCGATCGGGTTCGACGGGAGACTTACCCGCCGACGTGCCGTCGGGTTCGAGATGGTCGAGCTTTCGGCTAAGATATGGTCAAGATATCACTAGCAGTTGCGTAAAGATTCTACAATCGTGAGTGAACCTTTTCGTTGAAATGACTGCCTCGGGGTCGATCTCCAGGGGGAGCGTATCGGATTTTACCAATTTTTTTTGAAGAGTCAACTTAAGTAGTGTAAAGTGCGTACCGCTACTGACGGGCAGTACGCCAGTTAACCCGAAGTCGTCCCCGTCTTTACGATCGATCGGGCGAGACGCGACTCGGACGCATTGGACAGGGGGAGGAAGATGGTAACGATGCAAGACAGACCACTAGCAGCAGTGTTTCGGCAGATGGGAAGCGGGACGTTTCCACCCGTCGTCGAGACTTACGAACGAGGGAAAACCATCTTTTTCCCAGGCGATCCCGCCGAACGAGTGTATTTTTTGCTCAAGGGTGCGGTGAAGTTATCTCGGGTTTACGAAGCCGGAGAAGAGATTACAGTTGCCTTGTTACGGGAAAACAGCGTCTTCGGCGTGTTGTCGCTGATTACGGGACATCGCTCGGATCGGTTTTATCACGCAGTCGCGTTTACCCCCGTCGAGCTGTTGTCGGTTCCCATCGACCAGGTGGAAAAGGCGCTGAAAGACGATCCGGATTTGTCGATTTTGATGTTGCAGGGGTTATCGTCTCGGATTTTGCAGACGGAGATGATGATCGAAACGCTGGCGCATCGAGATATGGGATCGCGCTTGGTTAGTTTCTTGTTGATTTTATGTCGGGATTTCGGCGTTCCCAGCCCCGACGGGATCACGATCGATCTCAAGCTCTCTCACCAAGCGATCGCCGAAGCGATCGGTTCGACGCGGGTTACGGTGACGCGCCTGCTCGGGGATCTGCGCCAGGAGAAGATGATTTCGATTCACAAGAAAAAAATTACCGTTCACAATCCCGTCGCACTCAGCCAGCAGTTTACGTAAACGTTTTCGGACAATAGCGGTAGAATGGCATCCGTCGCGTTTGTATGCGACGGTGTGCTTGGAGTGTTGCGGAAACAGCGAGGTATGACCACCAAATGCGCCCCCGAGGGGTCTGTTGGGGTGTGGGTGTCGGACAGTCCGATCGCCTCGAGCGGTCGGCGTTGCGTCGTGGAACCGACCAGGGGAACGACAGCGGTGCGATCGCGTCAGCGGTGCGTCGCTCTTTCGCCCAAACGACCCTTTGAAGTACGTGGTGGGACACCATGATCGCGGGATACGTTTTGATTGTGTCCATGTTAGTCCTCGGTTGCGCGATCGCTACCGTCGGCGATCGGATCGGAACGAAGGTGGGAAAAGCTCGGTTGAGTTTGTTCAACCTGCGACCGCGCAAAACGGCGACGTTGGTTACGATCGTTACGGGAGGACTGATTTCGGCGTCGACGTTGGGAATTTTACTGGCGGTGGACAAGCAGCTACGGACGGGATTGTTCGAGCTAGAGGAAATTCAACAGGATTTGTATTCGGCCCGGCGGGACTTCCAGCAAACCCAGCAGCAAAAGGAAAAAGTCGAAGAAGACTTAGTTGAGGCTCGCCGACGCCAGCAACAGGTTCAGCAGCAGTTGCGATCGCTCGATCGCGCCTTAGAAACAGTATCTCAGGAATTGTCCGAGGTTCTCGAGCAGCAAGTGCTGACGGAGGAGCAGTTGGCGCGAACGGAGGCGCGACTTCAAGAGGCGGAGGTGCTGCGGCGAGAGGCGGAAGTCGAAATCGCCCGCATTGAGGAGCAGTTGAGTCAGACGCTGTCGCAAAAGGCGACGCTCGAAGGGGAAATCGCCCAGTTACAAACCGAACGTCAGGAACTGATCGCGCGAACCGAGCGCGTCCGGGCGCAGTTGGCGTTGCGAGATCGCGAAATCCAGCGCAACCAAGCCTTGTTGGCGCGACAGGAACGGGAATTGAGCCAACAGGAACGATTGCTCGCTCAGCGGGAAGGGCTTTTAGCTGAATTGGAGCTACAACAGCAGTTGCTCGAACGTCAGGTGCGATCGCTCGAACAGAATTTTCAGCTCTTGCGGGAGCGCCGCGTAGCCATCGGTCGCGGACAGGTGTTAGCCTCTGCCACGGTGCGCGTCACTGACCCGGATAAAGCCGATCGCGCGGTGTTGGCGTTGCTTCAGGAAGCCAACCGGGTGGCGGTACAACTGACGCGTCCGGGGGTAGACGAACCGGAGGAACCTACGGTGCAGATTGCGCGATCGGAGTTAGAGCAGTTAGTCGATCGCCTCTCTGACGCTCGAGAATACGTGGTTCGCGTCCTGTCGGCGGGAAATTACATTTTGGGCGAGGAAAACGTTCAGGTGTTTTTCGAGGCGATGCGAAACGAAATCGTTTTTGAGGAAGGAGAAGTTATCGTGGCGACGACGATCGACCTCGACGAGACGACACCGGAAGGGGCGATCGAAAAGATATATTGGTTAGTCGAAGCGGCGCGATTTCAAGCTCAACGTCAGGGGATCTTAGCCGAACGCATCGAAATCGGCGACGGTCGCCCGGAAACGGTGACGGCGTTTTTGGACGCAGCCAGCGAACTCGAGGGAAACATCGAAGTGCGAGCGATCGCCCGAAATTTGACCTATACTTCGAGTTTGTTGCGGTTAGATTTAGTCGTCGTTCGCAACGGCGAAGCGCTCTTAGAAACGACCGAATCGGAGCGGGAAAGCCAGTGAGGGCAAAGACCGTCGCCCTCAAACCTCAATTCCTTCGATCTCCGCGTCCGAAAGGTCGTAGAGTTCCCGCAATTTTTCTAACTTTTCTTCGTCGGGATGCCAAAATCCCCGCCCGTGAGCTTCCAGCATCCGCCCGACAATGTTACGAAACGCTTCCGGGTTGGCTTTCCGCAACTTAGCCGCCATCTCTGCATCTAAGGCGTAGGTATCAGAAGCTTGGTCGTACACCCAGCCTTCGCGAAAATCCGCCGTTCCCGCCCAACCCATCAACGCCGTCATGCGTTGGGAAATCTCGTACGCTCCCCCGGAACCTTGGTCGGCCATGGCGTTGGCCCATTTGGGATTGAGCAGTTTCGAGCGATACTCCAACCGCAACACTTCGTCTAACTTGCGTGGGGTGGTGTCTTTAGAAAAACTCTCGACGACGTTCGTGGCGACTTTCGCCCCCGATTTCATCTCGGCGGCTTTTTTCAAGCCCCCCGTGTTGGAGTAGTACTCCTGAATGTCCGTCAAGCCATATTCGACCGAATCGATTTCTTGCACCACGCGCCCTGTGGATTTTAACAGGGTGTCGAGAACTTCAGGACGGGCTTGGCCGTTGTCCTGGCGTCCGTAACTGTAACTGTTGCGATCGCGCCAGGTATCGCCCAATTCCTCCTCGGATTCCCAGTTACTATCGACGATGCGATCGTTGACTAACGACCCGAAATCCCCCGCTGGGTTGGAAAACAAACGCGCCGAGGTATTCTCAACTCCCCGATCTTGCAATTCTAAAGCGTGTTTGCGAATGAAGTTCTGAGAAATCTCCTCGTCCGCTTGCGCCGCCCGCACGAACAAGTCGTCTAACAACTCGATGATATTGGCAAAGCTATCGCGGAAAATCCCCGATAGGTTTCCCAAAACGTCGATACGCGGATGTCCGATCGCGTCGAGGGGTTTCAACTCGTAACGAACGATGCGCCCGGTTCCCTCTTTCACGGGTTCGGCGCCCACGAGTTCTAATAAAATGGCGATCGATTCTCCTCGGGTTTTAATAGCATCCAATCCCCACAACATTACTGCCACGGTTTCGGGATAGTTCCCGTGTTCTTCGAGATGCTGTTCGATCAGTTTCTGGGCGATTTCTCGACCCCGCAACGTCGCCGCTGGGGAAGGCATTCGATAGGGATCGAGAGCGTGAATGTTTCGCCCGGTGGGTAACACGCCGATTCCGTCTCGTAACAGATCTCCGCCCGGTGCTGGAGGAATATATTCGCCGTTCAATCCTCGCAAAAGGTTCGTGATTTCTTCTGGAGTTCGCGACAATAACTCTCGAATCATTTTAGCTTCTTTTAATGCCTCAGATTGCCCGTTTTGGTCTGTATTTAAAATATTTGTATCCTGAAATACCACGGCAGAAATCAACTCTGGAGGCAGTCGATCTTCAAAATAAGCTTTGAGATAAGACTCGAGTTCTTCAGGTTCCGGCTCTTTTCCTAAAACGTGCAATCCCGAGGAAAACAAACGCTGTTCGACCACTTGTAAATACTCGTAAATTTTGATAAAATAGGGGTTTAAAACCTCGTTGCTAAACAATCTTGAATTTTCCAGCGTGAAGGAAATGCCGAGTTTTTGTGCCTCTTCTAACGGACAGTCTGCACTGAGTCCGCTATCGACAATTTTTTGACAAATGACTTCTTTTAAGGCGGTGTTTTTTTGCGGATCTTCTCGGTATTCTCCAATTAACTCTCGTAGAGACGCCAGTTCCTTGTATAATCCAGCACGACCGTAGGGCGGGACGTTGTGAGAAATCAAGACGCCGTAACCACGACGTTTAGCTAACATTGATTCCGAGGGATTGTTGGCGGCGTAAATATAGAGATTTGGTATATTGCCGAGTAAGATGTCCGACCAAGAATAGCCCGTATTTCCCAAGGGAGAACCGGGCAACCATTCGACCGTCCCGTGCATTCCAAAATGAACGATCGCGTGAGGTTGATATTTATTTTGCAACCACTTATAAAACGCCGTATATTGCGGGTGTGGTGTCATATCCCGCTCGAACATCAAGCGCATGGGGTCGCCAGACAAGCCTAACGGCGGTTGTACGCCAATCCAGACGTTTCCTAACTGCACGCCACCGATCGCAAACTCGTCGCTGTAGGTTTTGATTCCCGTTCCCGTGAGGGATTTCCACTGTTTTTCGATGCGGTGAGTCAGGAGATATCCCAACCAGCGATCGAGAGTTTTAGCGTTGACGGTTGTAATCTCTTTTTCGAGGGGATTGGCTTCGTCGGCTTCCTTGACTCGGCGAATCAGTTCCTCGCCGTCTTCGGGAATTTCTCCCACATCGTACCCCTGCTCTTTCAACGCCTGGAGAACCTGAACGAGCGATCGCCCCACGTTCAACAACGCCGCCGTTCCCACCGCTCCGTATCCCGGCGGGAAACCATAGAGAATCACGGCAATTTTGCGCTGTACTGGGGGCGTATTTCGCAACGCAATCCAGCCTTTCACCCGTCCGATCAGCCGTTGAACCCGTTCGGGAATTAGATAAATCTCTTCACCCACCAAACCGCCGAGGGGAACCGTATCGATCGCCCCGTCGAGTTCCGGTAAGGCGTACAACACCACACTTTGTAACCCACCGATTCCCTGTCGCGTCCACGAATAAATATCTTGAATTAACAGCGGTGCGGCGATGATATACGGAACGTTTTTCGCCGAGAGAATGCGTTTGGCCACTTCCACCTGTCGCCCTGCTTCCATCGACCCCGCCGGACCGCCGACGAGGGGAAAACCAATGGTCGAGACGATCGCATCGACTTCCACCGCGTCTTCTGACAGAGACAGCGACGCCTTTTCTCCCCGTTGGCGTTGCTGGGTTTCGTAAGCCGTCGTCATCCAATCTCTGACGGCGACGTGACCTTCCACGCCGTTAATGAAAATGGGAAGCGGCGTCAGTCCCGCGTTTTCAAAGTAACGAATCAGTTTGTGGATGTAGGGCTGTTTCGTAACGACGTGCTTGCGATACAGCAGAATGCTAATAACCGGAGAAACGTCTCCCCCTCTCCCCCTCTCCCC